>JBDTFI010000249.1:0-7094 GCA_039938035.1 Acetobacteraceae bacterium
TCAAGGGCCGCTGCGCCCAGATCCGCGCGCAGGTCGAGGAAACCACCTCGGACTACGACAAGGAAAAGCTCCAGGAGCGGCTGGCCAAGCTCGCTGGCGGCGTCGCGGTGATCCGCGTCGGCGGTTCCTCCGAGGTCGAGGTGAAGGAGCGTAAGGACCGCGTTGACGACGCGCTCCATGCCACGCGCGCGGCGGTCGAGGAGGGCATCGTCCCGGGCGGCGGCGTCGCGCTCGCGCGCGCCGGTGCGATCCTGGCGTCGGTGAAGACCGAGAATGACGACCAGCGTTTCGGCGTCGATATCGTCCGCAAGGCGATCCTGACCCCGATGCGCCAGATCGCCACCAATGCCGGCGAGGACGGCGCCGTGATCAGCGGCAAGGTGCTCGAAAAGAGCGATTACGCCCACGGCTTCGACGCCCAGCTGGGTGAGTACAAGGACCTGGTGAAGGCCGGCATCATCGACCCGACCAAGGTCACGCGTACGGCGCTTCAGGACGCGGCATCGATCGCCGGCCTGCTGATCACCACCGAGGCGATGATCGCCGAGCGGCCGGAGCGGAAGTCCGCTGGCGGGCCTCCGGGCGGTGGCGGCATGGGTGGCATGGGCGGCATGGGCGACATGGATTTCTGATCTCTCGATCAGATATTTCGTCACGGGAGGGGCGGGCCGCGAGGCCCGCCCCTCTTGGTTTGGACCCGCCGATCGACCGGATCGAATGACTCGACCTGATTGACAAGACGGGGCGGTTCTGTGCCAACTACGCAACGCAATCGCATTTGGCTTGGCTTGCTGCGCCTCCCGTGTTCTCGGGTGCTCTCAAGACGTCCAATGGTCCGGTTGTTTCACGCCGTGGCCTTTGGCGCGGCACCGAACAAGAGAGTGACGAGAATGGCTTCTGGTACAGTCAAGTGGTTCAATGCCACCAAGGGTTTTGGGTTCATCGTCCCGCAGGATGGCGGCAAGGACGTGTTCGTCCACATCACCGCCGTCCAGGCGGCGGGGATGAACGGCCTCGATGAGGGGCAGAAGGTCACCTACGACGTGGTGAAGGAGCGCGGCAAGGACGCCGCCACCAACCTCCGCGCGAGCTGATCTCCAAACCCGACACCGCGCCTCCCACGGTGGGAGGCGCGGATCTTCAGGAGGCGACACGGATGGCGACGGGAACCGTCAAGTGGTTCAACACGACCAAGGGCTTCGGCTTCATCATGCCCGAGGACGGCGGCAAGGACGTGTTCGTCCACGTCACCGCCGTGCAGGCCGCCGGCCTCAAGGGCCTGAATGACGGCCAGCGCGTGCAGTTCGAGACGACGACGGAGCGCGGCAAGATCGCCGCGGTGAACCTCCGGCTGGCCTAGGCTAACGACGCTTCTCCCGCCCTTCGCGGGAGGGGTGAAGGAAGTGCGAGCACCCATGTTCAGCCTCGACGATCTCGAACGCGCGTCCACCCTGGTCCACACGCATTTCCCCGGCACCCCGCAATACCCCTGGCCCCTCCTTGCCGCCCGGGCGGGCGCGGAAATCTGGGTCAAGCACGAGAACCACACGCCGACCGGCGCCTTCAAGGTGCGTGGCGGCCTCGTCTACATGGATCGCCTCCGCCGGGAGCGCCCGGACGCGCACGGTGTCGTCTCCGCGACGCGCGGCAATCATGGCCAGTCACTCGCCTATGCCGGCGCGCGCGCGGGCATCGCCGTCACGATCGTCGTGCCGCACGCCAACAGCACGGAAAAGAACGCGGCGATGCGCGCCTTCGGCGCCCGCGTCATCGAGCATGGCGACGACTTCGAGGAGGCCCGCGAGGAGGCCAGCCGCATCGCCGCCGCCGACGGGCTGGAGTTCGCCCCCTCCTTCGCCCGCGACCTTATCATGGGCGTGGCGACGTGGGCGCTGGAGCTGTTCCGCGGCGCCCCGCCGCTCGATGCGCTCTATGTTCCGATCGGCCTCGGGTCCGGCATCTGCGGCGCCATTCTGGCGCGCGATCTGCTCGGCCTGTCGACCGAGATCGTCGGCGTGCAAGCGGCCGGCGCCGCGTCGTACGCCCGCTCAATCGCCGCGGGACGCCTGATCGCGCTGAACCGGGCCGAAACGGAGGCCGATGGTATCGCCACCCGCCAGCCCGACCCGGCCGCGCTCGCCATCATCGCCGCCGGCGCGAGCCGCGTCGTCACGGTGACGGACTCCCAGATCGCCGCCGCCGTCCGCGCGCTGTGGCAGGATACGCACAACCTCGCCGAAGGCGCCGGCGCCGCGCCGCTCGCCGCGCTACTGTCCGAACGGACGGCGATCGCGGGCCGTCGCATCGGCATGGTGCTGAGCGGCGGCAACATCGACCTCGCGCATTTCCGACGCTGGGTGCTCGACGCATAGGGCCTTCGCGTCGGGAGTGGCCCCCGTCACAGCGCGAAAGACGCGAGCGACATATCTCTCCCGTACCGGCCGCACGTCAGCGCCGTACACGACGGAGAAACCGCCATGGCCATGATCCCGCCGAATTCCCAGGAAGGTTGGTATTACGACCACTGGTTCGCCGCCTCGAGGACGCCGCCGGTGCAAGGGCGCGGCAAGCGCCTCCTGGTGACGCTGGTATTCCTGGTCGCGACCGCCGGCGGTATCGCTTTGGCGACGGCAACGCCTGTTGTGAGCGTCATCGTCGGAGTCCCGTGATCGCCGAAGACCGGCGCGTCAGCCGGCGAGTGTCTGACCGCCGACCAGACGCGCGTACAGGCCGCCTTGCGCCACCAGCGATTCATGTGTGCCCTGCTCCACCGCCTTGCCGTCCGCGAGTGCCACCACGAGGTCGGCGTCGCGCACGGTCGAAAGCCGGTGCGCCACGACGATGGTGGTGCGGCCCTTGCGAAGCCACGCGAGGGCGTCCTGCACCGCCGATTCGCTCTCGGTGTCGAGCGCGCTCGTCGCCTCGTCGAGCAGCAGCACGCGCGGGTTCCGCAGCAAGGCGCGGGCAAGCGCCACGCGCTGGCGCTGCCCACCCGACAGGCGCTGCCCGCCCGGCCCGACCCGCGTGGAGAACCCGAGCGGCAGCGCCGCGACGAAGGCCCCCGCCGCCGCCGCCTCGGCCGCCGCCGCCACCTCCTCGTCCGTCGCGCCGGCACGACCCATGCGGATGTTGGCGGCGATCGTGTCGTCGAACAGCAAGGCGTCCTGGCTGACATAGGCGATCGCCTCGCGCAGGCTGGCGAGCGTCAGCGTGCGCACGTCCGCCCCATCGAGGCACACCGAGCCCGCCGTCACGTCATGCAGGCGCGGGATCAACGCGATGGCGGTCGATTTGCCGGCCCCCGACGGTCCGACCAGCGCCACCGTGGCGCCGGGCGCGGCCTCGAAGCTCAACCCGGCGAGGCCCATCCGGCCGTCGGGATAGGCGAAGCACACGTCCTGGAACACCACCTTGCCCGGACCCGCCGGCAACGCCACGGCGCCTGGGGCATCGGCGATGCGCGGGCGCTCGTCCATCACGGTGAATACGCGCGCCAATCCGGCCAGCCCCTCCTGCAAGGCGGCGTTGAGCGATCCCAGCGCGCGCAGCGGGCGCGAGGCGATCAGCAGGGCGGCGACGAAGCCGGTGAAATTGCCGATGGTCTGACTGCCGATCGCGGCGCGCCAGCCGGCGAAGCCGATCACCAGGGCGACCGCGGCGCCGCCCAGCACCTCCAGCACCGGATCGACCCGCGAGCGGCTTTTGCTCATCCGCAGCAGCGCCCGGTACAGCGCGGCGAACGCGGCCTCGGCCCGCACCGTCTCGCTCGCCTCCAGCCGGTAGGCACGCACGGTGCGCGCCTGCGCGAAGCTCTCGTTCAGCAGCGCCGAGGCCTCGCCCATCCGCTCCTGCATCCCGCCCGACGCCCGGCGCACCCGCTTGCCGATGCGCTGGATCGGCACGGCGGCGAGCGGATACAGCGCCGCGGCGATCAGGCTCAGCAGCCAGTCGAGATACAGCATCGAGATGATCAGGCCGACGACCGTGACGGCGTCGGCCACCCCGTTCACCGCGCGGGTGAGGGAATCGCGGATGATCGCGGCGTCGGTGGTGAACCGCGCGGCGATCTGCGCCGGGGCGTCGCGCTCGATGCGCGCAAGGTCGGCGCGCGACAGATGCGCGAACAGCCGCCCCTGCAACCCGCGGATCGTCAGCAGCACGATCCGCTGCACCTCCACGTTCTGAAAATACTGCGCCGCCGCTTTGACGGAGGAGACCACGATCACCAGCGCCGGTATCTGATAGAGGATGCGCTGGTCGCGCTGGGTGAACATGGTGAAGGCGTGGTCGATCACCACCGGATAGAGCGCGGTGGTGCCGGCCATCAACGCGGTCAACGCCAGCACGACAAACAGGCGCCCTTTTTGACCCCGGACGTACTCGCGCCAAAGTCTACCGAGCAGCACGCGGCTGGAATCGGGCGCTACGGCGCGCTCGCGCGGGGAGGCGGCGTCCATGCGGGGTCAGAGCGCGATGCGCGTCGGTGGCAATTCGATTGCCTCGTAATCCGCGTGCAGACCGTCAACGTCCCGCGTCACTAGACCGACACCGACCAGCGTATGCACATCTTCATGCACGCGCTTGTAGTCCCGATTGAGCGCACGGGCCAACGCACGCACGCTTCGCTCGGGTTGGCGGTGGAGATATTGAAGCAACTCGTATCGCCTAGGAGTGAGGACGTTGAACAGCGCCTGCCAGTTCTCGAACGTGAGGTGATCCTCCGCCACCGTCTCGCCACGCTCGAAGCGGGCAACGTCATTCAGTATCCGAGCCGATGCCTCCCGAAGGCCGCCTCCTATGTGAAGCTTCATCTTTGTGTTCACCTTCATCGCCTGTCACCCGCACCGAGTCGACGTCGGCCATGAAATCGGCCAACAGATGTTGGATGGAACGGAACGAATAGGATGTCTCCGCGCCCAGATAGTGGCGGTGGTCACCCTTCCCTCTTTCGTTGTCGTATCCAATAATTCTTTCACCCTGGACAATGTAGACCAACCGATATTTGTAATCGTGTCGCGCGGGTTCGACCGGCGCCGGGACGGACCAGATTATGATCTCCGCGAATGAGCCATCGGTATACTCGACCGCTCCTTCGAGATCAGGCTGGCTCGCGGCATAACGGATTTCTATGCCGCCAGGCGAGTGATGGCGTCAAGCGCCATCACGCCGCTCGACGATCAACGCCCGCAACCGCGCGGCACACGCCTCGGTATTCGCGACGCAGCCCCCCTCCAACCACCATCGCCGCACGGCGTCCAGCAACAAGCCGACTTCCGGCCCCGGCAAGACGCCAAGCGGCAGCACGTCCCGGCCCGCCAACGGGAACACCGGACGTTCCATCCCGTCCAGGCGGGCGCGCAAGGCGGCCCGGCCCGCGTCGCCGTCGTCCGCCAGCCACACGCGGCCGACCAGCACGTCCGCCGGGGTGTCCGCCAGCAACCGGCGCAGCGTGGCGTCGTCGTTTTCGGGCCGTGGCGTCGGCCCAGCACGCAGCGCCACCAGCCGCGCGCGGTCGGCGTTGGACAAGCGCAGACGATCCGCGGCCGCCTCGGTATCGCCCGTGCTCAGCGCGGCGAGCCGTAGCAGCGGATCGTCAGGCATGGCCTGTCCGAGCCGCGCGGGATCGGCCCCTTCCGGCAACACGGCGGCGAGCACGCTGAGGGAGGCCATCAGCGCGACCGTCTCGCGCGGGTCAGGCCCGGCGAGGATGCGGCGCAGTTCGCTCCAGACGCGCTCGGGCGACAGACGGGACAATCCGGGGACGCCCTCCCTGATCGCGCTCAACGCCGCGGGATCGGGCGGCGTGCGTCCGTAGCGAGCGTGGAAACGGAAGAAGCGGAGGATTCGCAAATAGTCCTCGGCGATGCGTTGCGCCGGGTCGCCCACGAACCGTACCCGCCCGGCGCGCAAATCCTCGATGCCGCCGAAATAGTCGCACACGGTGCCGTCGCCGCTCATCGACAGCGCGTTCAGGGTGAAATCCCGCCGCGCCGCGTCCTCGCGCCAGTCCTCGGTGAAAGCGACGACGGCGTGGCGCCCGTCGGTAGCGACGTCGCGGCGCAAGGTCGTCACCTCGTAGCCGCGTCCGCCGGCCAGCGCCGTCACCGTGCCGTGCGCGAGCCCCGTGGGGACCGCCCGCAGCCCCGCGCGCCGGAGGGACGCGACGACCTGCCCGGGCAGGTCGGGCGTCGCCAGGTCGATATCGGCGACCGCAAGTCCGGCGAGCGTGTCGCGCACCGCGCCGCCGACGACCCGCGCGCGCGGAAGCGCCGCCATCACCGCCGCCAGACCCGGCTCCGCCAGGAAAGCCGGCGCCGTCATCGCCCGCTCGCCGGCCCGATGATCCGCCCATCGGCGCCGATCCGCGCGGGGACATACGGCGCGTTGCGAGGCACGACACGGTCCAGGCCGAACCAGAACAGGGCGATCGCGAGCACCGCCAGCGCGAACCCCACCGCGGCGACGATGCGCACGGGAAGCTGCCTTCCGCCGCCGACGAAATGCCAGGCCACGAATGCCAGCAGCGGCAGCACGAGCAGCGCCACCTCGGTCAGCCGCAGCATGGCGTCGTCCTCATCGGCCTTGCCGCAACATCTCCGCGAGATGCACCAGGATCGCCGCCGTGGCGCCCCAGATGTAGTGCTCGGGGTGCGGCCAGACCCAGACGTCACGGGTGACGCCGTTGCGCTCCTGGCGCTCCCGGTGCGGCGCGCGCGGGTCGAGCAGTACGTCCAGCGGGAACTCGAACACCGCCTCGACCTCGACCGGCTCGGGCACCAGTGCCAGCCCAGGCGGGATCAGCCCGACGATCGGCGTGATGCGGAACCCGGTGCCGGTCAGGAAGTCCCCGAGGCTCCCCAGCACCTCGACCCGGGCCGGATCGAGGGCCACCTCCTCGCGTGCCTCGCGCAGCGCGGCGGCGGCGGCGTCCGCGTCTTCCAGCTCGATGCGCCCACCGGGAAAGCTGACCTGGCCGGCGTGGCGGCGGAGCTTCTCGTTGCGCTTGGTCAGCAGGACCCCAGGCCGCGATCCGGTGACGAAGGCGGCCAGCACGGCCGCCGGCGTGGGCGCGCGGTCAAAAGCGCCGAGCAACT
>JBDTFI010000250.1:0-15148 GCA_039938035.1 Acetobacteraceae bacterium
TCCTCGCCAGTCTCGCGCCGCTGGTGGCCTTCCCCCTGGTGGGCGGGGCGCTGCTGCTCGCGGGGGGCGCCGGGCTGGCGGGCGCGGCGCAGCTTCTCGCCACGATCTGCGCGTTGCTCGCGCCGCCAGTCCTGTCCTTCGAGATGGCGCGCCTGTGGGGCAGGCGTCCGGCGTGGCTGCGCTTCGCCACCGCGCTCAACTGGTGCCAATGGGTGATCCCGGTGGTCGCGGTGCTGCTCCTCGGAATTCTCGCGCCGGTGCTGTCCGTGATGCTGGAGGAGCGGACGGCGGTCGCCGTGACCGTGGGGGCGGTCGGCTGTTACGCGCTGTGGCTGCATTGGTTCCTGGCGCGTCACGCCCTTGACCTGTCGCGCCTGCGCGCTGCGGCGCTGGTGCTGATCGTCAATTTCGGCACCGCGCTGCTGGTGCTCGGCCCGGCGTTTCTGGCCGGAACGTGACCCTGACCGCCCCATGACCTTGACCACCTCGATGGCGAGCGGCCTGTCGGGCGCCTTCATGCTGGCGCGCGGCCGCGCCGACGGGTTCGCCCGGGTGCAGACCGACATGGCCGGTGCCGCGCGCAGCTTCTGGGCGGCGGCGATCGCGGTGCCGGCGCTGCTGGCGATGCGCCTGATCGACTGGGCGGTACAAGGGATACCCCCGGCCCCCGGGCACGCGCTGGCGCTCGAACTGCTGGTCTTCATCGTCGGCTGGTCCGGCTACGCGGTCGCCTCGCGCGCCCTCGTCGCCGCGATCGGCCGGGCCGACCGCTGGCCCGGCTACATCGCCGTCTGGAACTGGTGCAACGTCATCCAATACGCGCTGCTGCTCGCCGCCTCGATCCCGGTGCTGTTGCGTGCGCCCGGGCCGGTGCAGGAGGTGTGCGAACTGGTCGCGCTGGGCTGGGCGCTGTGGCTCGAATGGTTCGCGACGCGCATCGCGCTCGACGTCCCGGGGGTGGCGGCGGCCGGTCTGGTCGGGCTGGATCTGTCGATCGGGTTGCTGCTGTCGGCGCTCGCTGGCCTTTAGGTTCGGCCTTTAGATTGGCATCGCCGCCGCCTCCTGGCGCGAAGCGAGCCACCCGGCCATCCGCTCTCTCTCCTCGATCGGGTAGCATTCGGCCAGCACCGCGAACGCGGTGATCCGGTCGGCGCGAAAGTGCCGGTAGTCGGCGCGGAGTTCGCACCACGCGTACACGAGCGTCGCCTGCACGTAGTAGGCCACGCCGATCAGCCAGATGGTCCTGGCGGTATCGCGGCCCTGCCCGTCGGCGTAGGTGATGCGCAATTTCCGGGCGTCGCGAATGGCGCGCCGGACCGCGACCAGATCGGCGGTGGCCGGCACCCGCGCGCCATGATCGGACACGAAGAAGCGAGGGTCGGCCAGATAGGCGTGCAGCGTATCGCCGACGACGCCCATGACTTTCGACAGCACGCGGTTCGCCGCCGTTTGCAAAGCTGGATCGCCGGTCCGTCGCAGCAACCGGGCGCCGACGGCGATCGCCTCGGCCTCCTCCGTGGTGAACATCAGGGGCGGCAGGTCGAAGCCCGCCCGGAGGACGTAGCCGATCCCCGCTGCTCCTTCGATCGGCACATGCCGTGCTTGCAGCGTCGCGATGTCGCGGTAGATCGTTCGCGGCGCCACCTCCAGTTCGGCCGCTAACGTTGCGGCGGTGACCGGACGGCGGGCCGCGCGCATGATGGCGATGATGTTGAACAGCCGGTCCGCCCGCCGCATCGCCGCCTCCTGGTTGGTGCACAGGGGCTGCTGACACGACGTTGTCAGTAGCCCCTGTGTATGTAGCGGCATGACCGAAAATCGAAAGAGCGCCGGGCACGCGATGGTGCTGCTTACCATGTGCCTCGCCGTCCTCGTCGCGCAGGTGGACACGTCCGTTGTCAATCTGGCCGTTCGCCCGATCGGCGCCGATCTCGGCGCCGGCGTCGCCGGACTGCAATGGGTGCTCGACGCCTATAACCTGACCTACGCGGTGCTGCTGCTCAGCGGCGGGCTGCTGGCCGACCTGTACGGGCGCCGGCTCGTCTTCATGATCGGGCTCGCAGTGTTCGCCGCCGCCTCCTTGCTTTGCGCCGCCGCGCCCGGCATCGGCATCCTGATCGGGGCGCGGGCCTTGACCGGGGTTGGGGCGGCGCTGCTGGTGCCGGCTTCGCTTGCGATCATCCGCGTGGTCTGGACCGACCCGGTGGAGCGCGGCCGGGCGCTCGGCATCTGGGCGAGTTGCAACGGCGTGGCGTTCGCGATCGGGGCGCCCCTGGGCGGCATTCTGATCGCCCATCTCGGGTGGCGGAGCGTCTTTGCCTGCGTCGTCCCGTTCGCCGTCGCCGCACTGGTGCTCGCCGCCCGCGCGGTGCCGGAATCGGCGGACCCGCACGGACGCCGCTTCGACCTGGGCGGGCAGGGGACGGGCGCCCTCGCCCTCGGCGCCCTGGCGCTCGCCGCCATCGAGGCGCAAGCGCGGCCTTGGATGAGCGGGACCGCCCTGGCGGTTTGCGTTACGGCGTTTCTGGCGTTCCGCGCCGTCGAACGCCGCGCCGGCGGGGCTGCCCTGGTGCCGTTCGACCTCCTGCGCCTTCCGACCTTTCGCGGAACGATGATCGCCACGGGCGCGATGACGTTCGGCATGTACGGCGTGATGTTCCTGGTGCCTCTGATCTGGCAAGAATCCGGCACGCTAGGCCCGCAGGGCACCGGCTTCGCGCTCCTGCCGATGGAACTCATCTTCATCGCGGTCTCCCCCCGCTCCGGCAGGTTGACCGAGCGGTTCGGCGCCCGCACGCTGACCGCCGGCGGCCTCGCGGCGATGGGAGGCGGTTTGCTGGTGCTCGCCGCCACGCATGGCGGGACCAACCTGCCGATCGCGGAGGTCGGCCTCGCCTTGGCCGGCCTCGGCATGGGGCTGGCAACAGGGCCGCTGTTCGCGGTCGCCGTCGCCGCGGTCCCGTCGGCCCGATCCGGCACCGCCTCGGCGCTGATCAACGTCGCCCGCATGGTCGGCGCGACGATCGGCGTCGCCGCGCTGGGGAGCACCTTCGCGCTGCTGCACGGCGGCGCCGACGGCCTGCGCGCGGCGATGCTGGCGGGCGGGCTCGTGCAACTGGCAGGGGCGGCGACGGCGTGGGCGATCGTGCGTTGATGTGCTCATCCCCCTCCCGTTGCGGGAGGGGCCAGGGGAGGGGTCGCAGTATGATCCGGTCAGCAACCGGGGCGGTCCGCCATCACCCGCCGTTGACCTGAATTGGCACTCCGGCGAGCGAGCGGCTGGTGCTGATCGTCTGCAAGGTCTGCACCCGGACGACGTCGGGCGAGCCGGTCAGGCGCTGGGTCAGCTCGTTCTCGTGGGCGGTGTCGCGCGCCACCAGCTTCAGCAGGAAGTCGCCGCCGCCCCTGATCATGTGGCACTCCCGGACCTCCGGCCAGTCGGCCACCCGCGTCTCGAACGCCGACAGCACCGACGCGCGCTGGCTATCGAGCCCGACCACGGCGAAGAAGGTGATCTGCCAGCCCAGTTTCCGTGCCTCGGTGTCGGCGTGATAGCCCAGGATCACGCCCGTTTCCTCCAGCCGGCGCACCCGGCGCAGGCACGGCGGGGCGGAAATGCCGGCGCGGCGCGCCAACTCCACGTTCGTCATTCGCCCGTCGGCCTGAAGCTCGGACAGGATGCGGCGGTCGATGGCGTCGAGTTGCGGGGATTCGGCTTCCTGGATGATCTTCATGCCGGTCGGCGACGCGCTGCCGGACTCCTGACGTTTCGCCGTGGGATGCGAGGCCGCAATATCGTTGCTTCCGAGGACCGCCGCAAGCCCGGCTTCGGGCGGTTAACACCCGATCAAGGATCGCCATGCAGTGTAAGCGCATGGCCAAACAGGGCAAACGGGCGGGCAAGAGACCCCAGCCGATCATCCGCAAGGAGGAGGTGGCGGCGGCGGCCCATCACGGCGGCGCCTGGAAAGTGGCCTACGCCGACTTCGTGACCGCGATGATGGCATTCTTCCTCGTGATGTGGCTGCTGAACGCGACCACCGAGGATCAGCGCAAGGGCCTCGCGGACTATTTCAGCCCGAACAACCTCATGAGCCACGCCTCGTCGGGGACCGGGCAGCCATTCGGCGGCCATTCCGCCTTCGATCACGGGGCGATGGTGTCGGATCGCGGCTCGGTGCAGGTGATGCCCGGCAACCGTCAGGTGCCGCTCGATCCCGGCGATGATCCCGAAGCGACGGAGGCGGCGGGACGCCGTGGAGCGGCAGGCAAGGAAGACGCGCCCACCCCGGTCGCCGTGGCGACCCCAACGGCGTCGATCGCCGCGCCGCGCCCCGACCCGGCGATGCTCCGCGAGCAGGCGGGGCAGGGAAAATCGGCCTCTCCCGCCGAGGCCAAGGCCGCCGAAGCGGTGGCCGCAGCACAGGCGGCGGAGCAGCAACGCTTGGAGCATGCCGCCGAGGAGGTCAGACGCGCGGTGGCCGGCGATCCGGCGCTCGCCGCCCTCGCCGGCCAGATCGCCGTGGACGTGACGCCGGAAGGTTTGCGGATCCAGCTCCTGGATCAGGAGCATCAGGCCATGTTCGCCACCGGCTCGACCGCCCCGAACGAGGAGGCCCGGCTGCTGATCGCCAAGATCACGCCGATCCTGCTGCGCCTGCCCGGGATGGTGTCGATCGAGGGCCACACCGACGCCGCACCCTACCCGGGGCCGGAGCGGACGAACTGGGAGCTGTCGGCCGGGCGGGCGAACGCGGCGCGGCGAATGCTGACGGATGCGGGGCTCGCTGATCGGCGCATCCGCGACGTGACCGGCTTTTCCGACCACGATCCGCTGCTGCCCGCCCAGCCGTTGGCGCCGGCGAACCGGCGCATCGCCATCACCGTCCTGCGCACCCCGGCCGAGCCAGCGCCGAAGGGGCCAACGCCGCCGCCCGTGCCGGCGGGGCCGGCGGGCTGACAGCGACGATGCTGGCGCTCGGCGGCTTCGCCTTCCTGATGGTCTGCGTGTTCGGCACCTACGCCGTCAACGGGGGCTCCATGCCCGCCTTGCTGGAAGCGCTGCCGTTCGAGATGCTGACCATCGGGGGTGCGGCGATCGGCACTTTCTTCATGGCCAACAGCATCCACGACGTGAAGCACACGCTGGGCGGAATGGCCAAGGTGCTGAAGGGCTCCGCGTATAAGCGCGGCGACTACGTCGATCTGCTGAGCCTGCTGTTCCTGCTGGTCCGCCTGGCCAGCACCAAAGGGGCGATGGCGGTCGAGCCGCACATCGAGAACCCCGAGGACAGCGCGACCTTCAAGCGCTTCCCGAAGGTCCTCGACAACGATTTCGCCCGCTCGATGATCTGCGACTATCTCCGCATGGTCGGGATGAACGCCGATGACCCCAACCAGATCGAGGACGTGATCGCGCGCGAGCTGCGCAAGACTTTGAACGAGGAGCTGCACGGCGCGCATTCGATGCAGACGATGGCCGATGCGTTGCCGGCGTTGGGGATCGTCGCCGCCGTGCTCGGCGTCATCAAGACGATGGCCCATATCGACCAGCCGCCGGCGGTGCTTGGCGGCATGATCGCCGGCGCGTTGACCGGCACCTTCCTGGGCGTGCTGCTCGCCTACGGCCTCGCCGCGCCGATCGCCGCCCGCCTCAAAGCCGTGGTGGAGGAGGAAGCGAAGTATTTTGAGGTGATCCGCGCCGTGCTGGTCGCCCACCTGCACGGGAACGCCCCGCAGGTCAGCGTCGAGACGGGCCGCAAGATGGTCCCGAACCCGCTGATGCCGAGTTTCCAGGAACTGGAGCAGGCGGTGCAGACGGCGCAAACGGAGGCGGCCGCCGGGTAGGGCAGGGGATGAAGACGCCTATTCCCCATAGCCGAAATAGTGGCCCGGGCCGGTGCTCGGGACGAGGCTCGGGGTGTACGGCCCGGCGCCGGCCTGCACACCCGGAGTGCCGATATCGGCATCAGATGCCGGTACCGGCACCGCCGCCGGCGGCGCGCCGGTAAGGCCGAGGCTGGCCGCAGACCCCGAGCAGTTCGTGAGTATCGGCAACCAAGCTACCACAAGCAGCAGGCGGGTCACGAAACGGGTTCGCGGACGACAGGACATGCCGACCACTCAACACCGTCCCGCCCGCCAAGGCCAGCGCCTAACGTGGCGCGGTGAGAGCACCGCCCAGCGCACCGGCTCCGGCGCCCACCAGCGCCCCTGTCCCGGCGCCGACGCCCGTTACCGCGCCGATCGCCGCGCCGCCACCGGCGCCGATCAGCCCGCCGGACACGGCCCGCTGTCCCGGTGTGTAGCCGCACGCGGCGAGCGCCAGCAGCAGGGTTCCGGCAAGGGTGTTAAGCACGATTTTCCGAGCCATGGAATCGTTCCTCCAGGTTGATGACGAGACGAGAACGCGAACGGCGAGGAATGAGCATGTCAGGATTGAGGCGATCCCAAGGCTCGCCGCTGACCCTCTTGTGATCGGCGGGGGCGGAGGCTAAAGCCCTGGCCCTTCCTGCTGACCCGCAGGGCCACCCGGCGGAGAGGCTCCCCCCCTTTGATGTTTTCACGGCTGCTCGGGTTCATGTCCGCCGACATGGCGATCGACCTCGGCACCGCCAACACGCTGGTCTACGTGAAGGGCCGCGGTATCGTGCTGGCGGAACCCTCCGTCGTCGCCATCGCCGACGAGCGCGGCAAGAAGCGCGTGCTCGCGGTCGGCGAGGAAGCCAAGCTGATGCTGGGGCGCACGCCAGGCAACATCTCCGCCATCCGACCCCTGCGTGACGGTGTCATCGCCGATTTCGAGGTCGCCGAGGAGATGATCAAGCATTTCATCCGCAAGGTGCACAACCGCCGCCGCTTCGCCGCCCCGATGATCATCGTCTGCGTCCCGTCGGGCTCCACCGCCGTCGAGCGCCGTGCCATCCAGGAAAGCGCGGAGAGCGCGGGGGCGCGCCGCGTGCTGCTGATCGAGGAGCCGATGGCCGCCGCGATCGGCGCCGGGCTGCCGGTCACGGAACCCTCGGGCAGCATGATCGTCGATATCGGCGGCGGCACCACGGAGGTCGCGGTGATCTCCCTCGGCGGGATCGTCTACTCGCGCAGCGTGCGCGTCGGCGGCGACAAGATGGACGAGGCGATCATCAGCTACATCCGCCGCAATCATAACCTGTTGATCGGAGAATCCACCGCCGAGCGGATCAAGATGGACATCGGCGCCGCCGCCCCGCCGGAGGATGGCGACGAAGGCCCGTGGCGGGAGGTGAAGGGCCGCGACCTGATGGGTGGCGTCCCGCGCGAGATCGCGGTCAGCCAGCGCCAGATCGCCGACAGCCTGAGCGAGCCGGTGTTCCAGATCGTCGACGCGGTGAAGGTCGCGCTGGAGAACACGCCGCCGGAGCTTGCCTCCGACATCGTCGATAAGGGGATCGTGCTCACCGGCGGCGGCAGTTTGCTGTATCGTCTCGATCAGGTGTTGCGCGACGCGACCGGCCTTCCCGTCGCGGTGGCCGAGGGCGCGCTGCAATGCGTGGCTCTCGGCACCGGGCGAGCCCTGGAGGAGCCGAAGCGGCTGAGGAACGTGCTGATTACGATGTATTAGGAGACATGAGGACGGCCCACCGCATCTCCACGCTGCTGGACCCCTCCCCCAACCCCTCCCGCAAGGGGAGGGGGTTGGGGGGAGGGGACGTCGTGACGCCCCCATGATCCGCCTGTCCGTCCAAACTCGCCAGGCGCTGTCTCGACTCACCTTGCCGGTGCTGTTCACGCTGTCGTTCTGCGTCATGCTGATCGGCAAGGCCGACACGGTGCTGGTCGATCAGGCGCGCATCGGGCTCGGCGACGTGCTGGGGCCGCTCTATACGATGGCGGCGCGGCCGTTGGCCGACATGCGCGCCACGCTGTCGGACGCCTCCAGCCTGTGGTCCATGCGAACCGAGACCGCCCGTTTGCGCGCCGAGGTGGCGCAGCTTCGCCAGTGGCAAAGCGTGGCGCTGGCGCTCGATGAGGAGAACCGGCGTCTGAAGGCCCAGCTCGCTTGGATACCGGAGCCGGCGGCGAGCTTCGTCACCGCCCGCGTGGTCGCCGATGACGGCGGCCTCTACGCCCGCGCCGTGCTGCTCGCGGTCGGCCCGCACCACGGCGTGCGTCGGGGCGAGGTGGCGCTCGATGGCGCCGGGCTTGTGGGGCGCGTCACCGAGGTCGGGACGCGAACCGCCCGCGTCCTGCTGATCACCGACCTGAACAGCCGTATTCCGGTGCAGATCGAGGGCGGCGGCGGCCGCGCCATCCTGGTCGGAACCAACGGTCCTCGTCCGCGCCTGCTCTATTGGTCCGATGCCGCACCGTCGGAAGGCGCCCGCGTCGTGACGTCCGGCGAGGCGAACGCCTTCCCGCCCAACCTGCCCATCGGCACCATCCACTGGACGGCGTCGCACGTTCCCGAAATCGTGCCGGCGGCCGATCTCGGCCAGCTCGAGATCGTCCGCCTGTTCGACTACCGGCTGGGCGGGGACGCGGCTCCAGAGGGGAAGCCAGAGGCGAAGCCGGTCGGCAAGCCGGCTGGCTAGATGCGCGATGGTCGAGATCGGTCCCACGCCCGCCATCCGCCCCCGCCCGACAATCGGCGGGCGGCTCGACGGCGTCGCGCGATCCTGCGTGCCGGTGGTGCTCACGTTGATCCTGGTGCTGGTCGCCGGAGCGCCGTTGGGACTGCCCGGGCAGGCGGCGCTTCGGCCGGCGCTCGCATTGATCTGCGTGTTTCACTGGTCCTTGACGCGACCGGCGACGATGCCGGGGATCGCCGTCTTCGCGATCGGGGTGCTGTGCGACCTGCTGGGGTGGTTGCCCATCGGCGTCGGGGCGGTGACGTTGCTCATCGCCCGGGTGGCGGCGCTGCGGCTGCGACCGGCGTTGGCGGGGCACGGGCTCGGCCTGGCGTGGTTCGCCTTCGTCTGCGTCGCCGTCGTGGTCGGGGCGGCGACCTGGGTGCTGGTGTCCGTGCTGAGCCTGCGCGTGCTTCCCGCCGGCCCGCTGCTGCTGAGCACATTGTTCGCCGCCGCACTGCACCCCTCGCTGGCGCTCCTGTTCGGCTTCCCTGGCCGCGACGCCGCGGCGGAGCGGGCCTGACATGAACCCCCAGCTCTGGCGCCCCCAGCTTTGGCGTCCGAAGCTCTGGCGTCCCAAGCGCTTGCGACCCCAATCGTGGCACCCCGACCTGCGCGGTCCCGACCCGCGCCGGCGCGTCTTCACGCGGCGGGCGTTGCTGATGATGACGGCCCAGGTGGGCGCGCTGGGGGCGCTGGCCGGGCGCCTCTATCACGTGCAGGTCGATGACGGCAGCCACTACGCCACCAAGGCCAAGGACAACAGCGTCAGCGTGCGGATGCTGGCCCCGCCGCGTGGGCGGATCACCGACCGCTCCGGTATCGTGGTGGCCGGCAACCGGCTGAACTGGCGCGCCCTGCTGATCGCCGAGCAGGCCCGCGACACCGCCGCCACGCTCGACGCCTTCGCCGCCCTGGTGGCGCTCGAGCCGCGCGAACGCACCCGTATCGAGCGGGAGCTGAAGCGTCACCGCCCGTTCATCCCGGTCCTGGTGCGCGACTTCCTCAGCTGGGACGACATGGCGAAGATCGAGGTCAGCGCGCCCGACCTGCCGGGGATCATCATCGATGTCGGCACGACGCGCATCTACCCGCTCGGCCAGGATCTCGCCCATGTCGTGGGGTACGTGGCTCCCCCGACCGACGCCGATGTCGAGGACGACCCGATGATGTCGCTGCCCGGCATCCGGGTCGGCCGCGCCGGCATCGAGAAAGGCCGCGACGAGGATCTGCGGGGCAAGGCCGGCGACGTGCGCCTCGAGGTCAACGCGCTGGGCCGGGTGATCCGTGAATTGGCGCGCGAGGAGGGGCAGCCCGGCGCCGCCCTCGGGCTGACCCTGGATGTCGGGCTCCAGCAGGCGACCCTCGCCAGGCTGGGCAATGAAAGCGCCAGCGTCGTCGTGCTCGACTGCCGCAACGGCGAGGTGATGGCGATGGCATCGAACCCGTCGTTCGACCCCTCCGTGTTCAATGCCGGGGTGTCGCAGAGCCAGTGGGAGGCATGGTCGCGCGATCAGCGCGGCCCGCTCATCAACAAGGCCACCAACGGCCTCTATGCGCCGGGTTCGACCTTCAAGATGGCGGTGGCGATCGCCGCGCTCGACACGCACGCCATCACCCCGACCGAGCGCTTCAACTGCCCGGGCTATTTCGACCTCGGCAACACCCGCTTCCATTGCTGGCGCAAAGGCGGTCACGGCAGCCTGGACCTGCAGGGCGGCCTGAAGAACTCGTGTGACGTCTATTTCTACCAGGTCGCGCTGAAGGCCGGCATCGACGCCATCGCCGCGGCCGGCCATCGCCTCGGCATGGGCACGGAGCTGGCGATCGACCTGCCTGACCAGCGCGTCGGCCTGTTGCCCACGCGGGCCTGGCGGCGGTCCAAGGGCCACGCGTGGAACCTCGGCGACACCGTGGTGAGCGGGATCGGGCAGGGCTTCATCCAGGTCTCGCCGCTGCAACTCGCCACCTACGTCGCGCGTCTCGCGACCGGGCGTGCCGTGCAGCCGCACCTGACGCGGACCCTGAACAAGGAGGTGATCCCTGGCGCGCGGGCGGAGGACTGGCCGGCGCTGGGCCTGCCCGAGCGTGCGCTGGGGGCCGTGCGCGCCGGCATGTTCGCGGTGGTCAACGAACGCGGTGGCACGGCGCCCGAGGCCCGCCTGCCCGATGGGCGCTGGCAGCTGGCCGGCAAGACGGGCTCGGCGCAGGTCGTGCGGGTGTCCCGCTATGCGCGCGAGCACGGCTTTGACAGCGCCAAGCTGCCCTGGCGGCTGCGTCCCAACGCGCTCTTCGTGGCGTTCGCGCCCTACGATGCGCCGCGCTATGCGCTGTCCGTCGTGATCGAGCACGGCAACGCCGGCGCGACCGCCGCCGCCCCGATCGCGCGCGACATCATGCTAGAGACGCTCCGCCGCGACCCGGCGGGAAAAATCGGCGAGCCGGTGGCGCTGCTCACGGCCCGGTCGCCGTCATGAGGGCGGAGCGCCGGTTATGGCGGGCGCCCGGCGTCGATATCACGGCCAAGCTGTGGCGCGTGAGCTGGGTGTTCGTGCTGCTGCTGTGCGCGCTCGCCGCGGTCGGCTACGCCGCGCTCTACAGCGTCGCCGGCGGGGCGCCGCGTCCGTATGCCGATCCCGACGCGATGCGCTTCGCCGCCGGGCTCGCGATGATGCTGGTCGTGGCGATGCTCGATCCGCGCTGGCTCGTGCGGCTCGCATGGCCGCTCTACGCCGTCTCGCTCGCCCTCCTCGCCGCGGTGCTGCGCTTCGGCCATGTGGGGAAGGGGGCGCAGCGGTGGATCGAACTCGGCGGCTTGCAGATCCAGCCGAGCGAACTGATGAAGATCGCCCTCGTGCTTTTGCTCGCCGCCTGGTTCCGGCGCGCGTCGTGGGAGCGGATCGGCAACCCGCTCTTCCTGATCGTCCCGGTGTTGGCGATCGTCGCGCCCGTCCTGCTGATCCTGAAGGAGCCGAACCTCGGCACGGCGGTCATCACCGCAATCGTCGGCGGGGCGGTCATGTTCGCCGCCGGCGTGCGGTGGTGGAAATTCGCCCTCGTGCTAGCGCCGCTCCCGCTGGTCGCGAAGCTCGCGTACAGCCACCTCCACGACTACCAGCAGGCGCGGATCGACACCTTCCTGCATCCGGAATCGGACCCGCTGGGCGCCGGCTACAACATCCTGCAATCGAAGATCGCGCTGGGATCGGGCGGGATGTGGGGCCAGGGATATCTGCACGGAACGCAAGGGCACCTGGATTTCCTGCCGGAGAAACAGACCGACTTCGTCTTCAGCATCATCGGCGAGGAGATGGGCTTCGTCGGCGCCGTCGTGGTGATCGCGCTGCTCTGCGTGATCGTGCTCGCCGGCATGATCATCGCGCTGCGTTGCCGCAACCAGTTCGGACGGCTGCTCGCGCTCGGCATCTCGATCAATTTCTTCATGTATGTCTTCGTCAACATCGCGATGGTGATGGGCGCCATCCCGGTGGGCGGCGTGCCGCTGCCGCTGATCTCGCATGGCGGCTCGGCCATGCTGACGGTGATGTTCGGGTTCGGCCTGCTGATGGCGGCCTACGTCCACCGCGACGCGGCGTTCGAGGACGAGGCGGAGGAGGGGTGAGCCCGGGCGTCAACCGAGTTCCATAACAGCAAATCGACACCATCTGTGCTATGATCCCGATACACGAGGAGGGCAATCATGGCCTGGGAAGACTGTCCCGACGCGGAGCGCATCCCCGGCAAGGTGTCTGGTGCCTGGCTTGTAAAGGGCACTCGCATCCCGGTTCAGGCCGTACTGGACAACGCCGAGGACTTCACGCCGGAGGAGATCGCCGCCGAGATATTCGAGGGGTTGCCGGTCGAGCGCGCTCGCCGTGTGATCGCGTTTGCCAAGAGGCTGAATGCGCCGCGTCCTGCTTGATCAGAATGCCCCTCGCGGCTTGCGCCTGATCCTTCGCGGCCACGCCGTGCAAACTGCTTATCGGGTCGGCTGGGCCGAACTGTCGAACGGCGAACTTCTGCGTGCGGCGGAGCGCGATGGATTCGAGGTCTTCGTGACATGCGACCAGAATATAGAGCACCAGAAAAGCTTATCCGGCTATTCCCTCGCCATCGTGGTGCTCAACACGACGCATTGGCCCACGATGCGTGCTAACCCGCAGCCCGTTCGCGAGGCTGTCGAGCGGACGGCGCCGGGCCGCTACGCCGTCGTGACTTTGCCACGCCCGAGGCTGCATCGCAGAGCACCCCCGCCGCGCGACATGGCCGAGTGATCCGGTGCATCGCCCAAAACGCGGTGCGATCAGGCGCGACACGTCGCTCCCGCCTCCCTTCGCCGACTGGTTCGCCGCGCGTGGCTGGCAGCCACGTCCGCACCAGTTCGCCATGCTCGATGCCGCGCGCGCCGGCGAGAGCGTGCTGCTGATCGCGCCCACCGGCGGCGGCAAGACGCTGGCCGGATTCCTGCCCAGCCTGATCGAACTCGCCGAGAACCCGCGTCCCGGCCTGCACACGCTCTATGTCAGCCCGCTCAAGGCGCTGGCAACCGACATCGCGCGCAACCTGACTCGCCCGATCGAGGAGATGGCGCTTCCCGTCACCATCGAGACCCGCACCGGCGATACCCCGGCCAACCGGCGCGCGCGGCAGCGCGCCACACCGCCCAACATCCTGCTGACCACGCCGGAAAGCCTTTCTCTCCTGTTGAGCCTGCCTGACGCCCCCGCGCTGTTCGGCGGCGTCGCCACGCTGGTGATCGACGAGGTCCACGCCTTGGCCGGCGGCAAGCGCGGCGATCAGCTTGCGTTATGCGCCGCGCGGCTGGGCACGCTCGCACCCCATCTTCGTCGGGTCGGTTTGTCGGCGACCGTCGCCCACCCGGCGGCGATCGCCGCCTATGTCGGCGCCGGCCGCATCATCGAGGAAACCGGGGGCGCCATGCCCGACCTCGCCGTCATGGTGCCCGGCGGCGAACTGTCCTGGAGCGGTCACATGGGACTGGAGGCGGCGCCGCGGATCATGGCGCGCATCCAGGACGCCGGCGTGACGATCGTGTTCGTCAACACCCGCGCGCAGGCCGAGCTGATGTTTCAGGCGCTGTGGCGGCTCAATGATCCCGTCCTGCCGATCGCGCTGCATCACGGCAGCCTGGAGATCGCGCAGCGGCGCAAGGTCGAGGCGGCGATGGCGGACGGGCGACTGCGCGCCGTCGTCGCGACGTCCTCGCTCGACCTTGGCATTGACTGGGGCGGCGTCGATCAGGTGATCCAGGTCGGTGCGCCGAAGGGCGTGTCGCGACTGATGCAACGTGTCGGGCGCGCCAATCATCGCATGGACGAACCCTCGCGCGCCCTGCTTGTGCCGGCCAACCGCTTCGAGGTGCTGGAGTGCGAGGCGGCGCTGGCGGGCGTCGCCGCCCGCGCACTCGACGGCGATCCGCCGCGCCCAGGCGGGCTCGACGTGCTCGCCCAGCACCTGCTGGGGATGGCCTGCGCGGCGCCCTTCCATCCCGACGCGATGTATGCGGAGGTGATCGGCGCGGCGCCTTACGCGACGCTGTCGCGGAAGGACTTCGACGACGTGCTGGAGTTCGTGGAGAACGGCGGCTACGCGCTCGGCGCCTACGAACGCTACCGCAAGCTGTTCCGTGATTCCCAGGGCATGGTGCATGTCCGCTCGACCCGCGTCGCGCGCCAGCACCGCATGAACATCGGCACCATCGTCGAAGCCCCGCTCATCAAGGTGCGCCTCGCCGGAAGGCGCGGGCCGGGGCAGGTCCTCGGTGAGGTCGAGGAATACTTCGTCTCGTTGCTGCGCCCTGGCGACACCTTCATGTTCGCCGGCCGCCTGCTGCGCTTCCTGCGCCTGCGCGAGACCTGGGTGGAGGCCGCCGAGGGCGGGCAGGGGGAGCCGATGGTCCCCGCCTACGAGGGCGGCCGGCTGCCGCTGACCACCAACCTCGCCGATGGCGTGCGCGCGCTGTTGCAGGAGCCAGCCCGCTGGGACGCGTTCCCCGAGGGCGTGCGCGACTGGCTACGCCTGCAACGGGCGCGCTCGCGCCTGCCTGGGCGTCGTGACCTGCTGATCGAGACGTTCCCGCGCGGCGGGCGCTGGTATCTCGTCGCCTATCCCTTCGAGGGTCGCAACGCGCACCAGACTCTGGGGATGCTGGTGACCAAACGCATGGAGCGGGCCGGCTTCGCGCCGCTGGGCTTCGTCGCGACCGACTACGTGATCGGTATCTGGTCGGCGAACCAGCCGACCGACGTGGCCGCGCTGTTCGCCGAGGACATGCTGGGCGACGATCTGGAGGCGTGGATGGCGGACAGCTCCATGCTGCGTCGAACCTTCCGCAATGTCGCGGTGATCGCCGGCCTGATCGAACGCCGCAATCCTGGTGCCGAGAAGAACCGCCGGCAGGTGACGGTGAGCAGCGATCTCATCTACGACGTGCTGCGCCGCCATCAGCCCGATCACGTGTTGCTGCGCGCGACGCGCGCCGACGCCGCCTCCGGCATGATCGACTTGGCCCGCGTCGCCGG
>JBDTFI010000251.1:0-4210 GCA_039938035.1 Acetobacteraceae bacterium
GCGTCAAGCGGCGGGTGGTATCGGCTTGGCGTTGTTCGGCGCGCTGATGGCCGGGCGTGGCGTGCCGGGCATCCAGAGCGCGATAACGCTCTCCGCGGCGCTCCTTGGTTGCGGCGCGGTCGTCGCGGTCGTCGGTATCCGGTCTGGCGGCGCCGCGGTGAATGCCCGATAGTGGGCCGGCAAGGAGAAAGCCCGATGGCTCTGGAGGAACGCCCGAGCGTCTGCACCTTCGACTGCCCGGATACGTGCAGCCTGACCGTCAGCGTCGATGACGGGCGCATCGTCAAGGTGCGCGGCTCCGAGGCGGTGCCGTTCACGGCGGGCGTCATCTGCAACAAGGTGGCGCGCGACATGGGCGACTTCGTCCATGGTCCGCGGCGCGTCTTGCATCCGCTGCGCCGCATCGGGCCGAAGGGGTCGGGCCAGTTCGAGCGCATCTCCTGGGCCGCGGCGCTGGACGAAATCCATGCCCGCGTGAGCGAGGTGATCGGCCGGTGGGGACCGCAGGCGGTGATGCCGCTGAACTATGCCGGTCCGCACGGCCTCCTCGCCGGCGACAGCATGTCGCTGCGTTTCTTCAACAAATTGGGTGCAACGCAACTTTATCGCCGGGCTTTGTGCGGCGGCGTGCGCAGCGAGGCGTGGGCGGGAACCTACGGCGCCGTACCCGGATGCCCGCCGGAGTTCGCCGAGCACGCGGCGCTGAATGTCGTGTGGGGCAACAACGCGACCGTCGCCAATCTCCATCTGGTTCGTTGCATCAGCCACGCGCGCCGGCATGGCGGCAAGCTGGTCGTCGTCGATCCGCTGCGGACCAAGATCGCTTCGCAGGCCGATCTGCATCTGGCACCGCTGCCAGGAACCGACACGCTGCTCGCGTGGGCCGTCGCGGCGGAACTGGAGCGCATGGGCGCGCTGGACGAGGCCTTCATCGCCGCCCACGTCCTCGGCTTCGAGGACTTCATGACCCGCGCCCGCGAATGGCCCCTCGCGCGCGCTTCCGTCGCGTGCGGACTGGCCGAGAGCGACATCGCGACCTTCGCCCGTTGGCTGGCCGAGGCCGACCCGTTGGTCCTCGCACCCGGCAACGGGATCGAACGCGGCCGCAACGGCGGTAGCGCCATTCGCGCGGCGATCGCCTTGCCCGCCTTGCTGGGCAAGTTGGGCCGGGGCAGCGGCATCGCGCTCGGCGCCGGCAATGCATTCCCGAAGACGCCCGCCGCGCTGCAACGCCCGGACCTGCTGCAAACCGGCGCCCGCACGCTCACCATCAACGACATCGGCCGCCATCTCGCGGAGGGCGACGTCGACCCGCCGCTGCGGGCGCTGTTCATCTACAACCACAACCCGATCGTCGTGCATCCCGACCAGAACCGGATGCGGCGCGGGCTGGCGCGAGACGACGTGTTCGCCGTCGGCATCGAAGTCGCGATGACGGAAAGCATGGACTATTGCGACGTGGTGCTGCCGGCGGCAACGCACTTCGAATACGACGACCTCTATCCCGCCTATGGCCATCACTGGCTCCAGCGCGCCGAGCCGGTGATCCGGCCTCTGGGCGAGACCGCGCCGAACACCGAGATTTTCCGCCGCCTCGCCGCGCGCTTCGGCTTCGACGAAGCGTGCTTCCTCGCGAGCGACGCGGAGTTGATGGACGAGGCGGTCGATCCGGCCGATCCGCGGCTGGAAGGCGTGCGGCCGAGCGCGATCCCGACAAATTCGGCGCTGCGCATGTCGGGACCGGACGGCAAGCCGATGGTCCTGTTCGAGAACGTCTTCCCGGCCACACCGTCGGGGAAGATCGAGCTGATATCGGAGACACTCGCCAAGCGCTGGGGCGCCGCCGCGCTGATGGCGGATTATCGCGAGCGGGACGCCTCCCACCCGCTCATGCTCATCTCGCCGGCGTCGGACAAGCGGATATCATCGACTCTTGGCGGATTGCCCGATTCTCGCCGCGCGCCGCCACTCCTGATGAACCCGGCTGACGCCGCAGTCCGGGATCTTGTCGACGGGTCCGAGGTGAAGGTGTGGAACGGGCTGGGGGAGGTGTTCCTGACGTTGCGCGTGACCGACGACGTGCCGCCTTGCGTCGTCGCCAGCGAGAAGGGGGCGTGGCTCTCGACCAGTCGGAACGGTCAGACCATCTCGGCCCTGGTGTCGGCGGACATGCGCGCCGACCTCGCCGAGGGAGCGTGCTTCAACGATACGGGCGTGGAGGTGAGCGCCGCTTAATTCTTGTCGCCGATCAGGCGCATCAGCGCGACCAGCAGGGCATCGCGTTCGGCCGCCAGTTCGGCGATCGAGCGTCCATGGGCCGCGTCACGCACGCCTTCGATAATCTGGCGGCGGACACCATCGGTCAGCGCCGGCGTGCCCATCGAGGCCCACCAACCCTCGAATACCGGGCCGAACTGGTCGAGCATGTGCACCATCCCGCCCTCGCCGCCGCCAAGATGGAACGTCATATGCGGCCCCATGAGCGCCCAGCGCAGTCCCGGCCCGGCGGTGATCGCGGTATCGACGTCCTCGACGCTCGCGAGGCCGGAAACGACCGCGCTCACCGCCTCCCGATACAGCGCCGCCTGCAAGCGGTTGGCGAGGTGGCCCGGGGCCTCCTTCCTGATGTGGATCGGGCGCTTGCCGATCGCTGTGTAGAAATCGAGGCACCAGGCAATCGTCTCCGGCGCCGTGTCGCGCCCGCCGACGACCTCGACGAGCGGGATCAGGTGCGGGGGATTGAACGGATGGCCGATCGCCATGCGCGGGGCGGCGCGGAAGCCCTGCTGTAGTTCGCTCATGGTGATGCCCGAGGAGCTGGAGGCGAGGATCGCGTCGTCCGGCAACGCCGGCTCGATCGCGGCGTAGAGGTCGCGCTTGATCGCCAGTCGCTCCGGTGCGTTCTCCTGGACGAACTGGGCGTCGCGCACCGCTTCGGCCGGATCGCCGTGGAAGGTCCACGCGCCGGGGTCGGCGCGTTCATCGAGGCCAAGCCGCGTCAGGGTCGGCCACGCATCGAAGATGAACCGCCGGGCGAAACCCTCCGCCCCCGGGTTCGGATCATGCAACGCGACCCGCTTGCCCCGCGCCAAGAACCACGCCGCCCAGCTTGCGCCAATCGTTCCGGCGCCGAGGACGGCGATGCGTTCGATCCGGTCGGGGGGGACGCTCACCACACCGTCTCCACTCCGTAGCCAGCGAACAGGCCGTCATTGGTGATGATCGGTATGCCGAGTCGCTTGGATTGTGCGATCAGCATCCGGTCCATTGGATCCTTGTGGATCGCGGGCAGGCGGTTGGCCTGCTCGGCGTCGTCCCAAGTCAGCGGCACCTGCTCGAAGCCTTGCCTCAGCAATCGATCCGAAAGTCCGCTGGTGCCCCAATTCCCGGGAAGTTTGCCGATGCTGGCCTTTCGCGTGATTTCCCACACCGTGACTGCTGAGACCCCGACCGTGCCCCGTCGCATGAGTGCATCGGCCATCTCGCTCATGACTCGCGCCGGGTCTGGTTCGCTCAGGAAGACAATGACGGCGCAGGCATCGGCGAGATGGCTGACCTTCACGGCCAGCCCTCCTCCGCCATCTCCGCATCAGTCATGGGGGCGAATACAGCCGGGTCGAACCGGAAGTCGCGCCACTCCGGAAGGTGGCGGAGCTCACCGGGCTCCCGTCGGATCGGCGGTGCGACTGCCGTTAGCCGGGCAACCTGATGGCCATTGCGGGCAATGATCACTTCCTCGCCTTGCTCCACCAGCGCGAGCAGGGCCGATAGCTGTGACTTGGCTTCATGCACATTGACGATTTTCATCGTCGAACCCCGAATGACTTAGCTAAAGCTAGACCATGTTGCTCGGGTGTCAAGCGCGGAATGATGAAGGCGCGGCCGTCCAGGGATCGCCAACCCTCTCTGAAAGGATGGTCAACGCGCTACGTCGCGCGGCGCGCTCATGGCGCCATCACTGCGGCGTATCCCCCGCCAGCGTGATCCGGTGCATCACCCGCCTGTACCCGTGGTAGTCGTTGACCGGATAGTGCTGCGCGCAACGATTGTCCCAGAAGGCGACGGCGCCCTGGCTCCAGCGGAAGCGGCAGGTGAACTCCGGCTTGATCTGGTGACGGAACAGGAAGTTCAGGATGGGCGCGCTCTCCTCCTCGGTCATCCCCTCGAAGCGCGCCGTATGGGCGACGTTGACATACAGCGCCTTGCGCCC
>JBDTFI010000252.1:0-4098 GCA_039938035.1 Acetobacteraceae bacterium
GGAACGAGGCGAGCGCCGCGCCGCGGTCGGTCACGCCCTCCAGCTCCAGCCCGATGCGGGTCAGCGTCGCGCCGATCTGCTCGACCGTCGCGTCGGTGTCGAGATGGGTACGCAGCCAGGACAGGGAAAACTTCACCGATCCGCGCCTTCGTGCAGCATCGCCGGGGCGAGTGGATTGAAGCCATGATGGCGCAGCCAGCGGATGTCTGATTCGTAGAACGGCCGCAGATCGGGAATGCCGTGCTTCAGCATGGTGACGCGCTCGATCCCCATGCCGAACGCGAAACCCTGCCACGCGCGCGGGTCGATGCCGCAATTGGCGAGCACGCGCGGGTGCACCATGCCGCTGCCGAGGATCTCCAGCCAGTCGTCGCCTCCATTCTTCCCATTTGGGCCAAGCTCGCCAGAGCGGCGGTCCCAGCCGATATCGACCTCCATGCTGGGCTCGGTGAACGGGAAGTAGCTGGCGCGGAAGCGCACCGGCAGGTCGGCGATGCCGAAATAGGCGCGCAGGAAGTCGATCAGGCAGCCCTTGAGGTGGCTAAGCGTGATGTCGCGATCGAGAACCAGCCCCTCGACCTGATGAAACATTGGGCTGTGGGTGGCGTCGTGATCGGCACGGTAGGTGCGGCCTGGCACGATGATACGGAACGGCAGCGTACGCTCCAGCATCGCGCGTACCTGCACCGGAGAGGTGTGGGTCCGCAGCACCGGGGGCGCCTGATTATCGCGCGCCGGCAGGTAGAACGTATCCTGGTCGTCGCGCGCGGAGTGGTGGGTGGGGATGTTGAGCGCGCTGAAATTGTGCCAATCCGTCTCGACGTCCGGGCCTTCCGCAATCTCAAACCCCATCGCGCCGAAGATCGCCGCCATCTCCTCCATCGTGCGGCTGATCGGGTGGATCAGCCCGACGGGTCGGGGCGGCGGCGGCAAGGTAGGATCGATGCGCTCGGCCACCAGGCGCGCGTCCAGCGCGCCACGTTCAAGCACGACGCGGCGCGCCTCGATGGCGGCGGTGAGCGCGTCCTTGAGGCGGTTGAGCGCGGCACCGCGCGCGCGGCGTTCGTCGGGCGACGCCTGACCGAGTTCCTTGAGTAGCGCGGTCAGCCGTCCGTTTCGCCCGAGGACGCCGACCCGCACCGCGTCCCACGCGCGCAGATCGCCGGCGGCGGCGAGCGCGGCGTCGGTCTCGGCTTGCAGCCCGAGGAGGTCGTCGGTCACGCCGCTCGGCTTTCCAGCAGCCGCGCTTCGTCGCCGCTTGCCTTGACCAGCGCGACCGCCTGTCGATCAAAGCTCGTGAAGACGACCCCGCCGAGGCGGCGGCCGTCAAAGGCGATGCACCCGTCAGCGAAGTCGCCCCCTGCTTCAAGCGTCGCGATCCCGGCCTCGACCACTGGGCGATCAGTCCTGACGGACCCGACATCAAGTAAGCGGCGCAATGCTGAAATGATCGTGGGAGTGTCGAACCTGTACCCCCGACGCAGCACCCACACAAATTCGCAGAGCGCCGGGATCGTCACCGCGATCACGTCAGCACCCCGGAGCGCCGCCTCCGCGAGACGCTCCTGAGCCGGATCGTCGCCCACTGCGGCTCGCAGGAGGACATTGGTATCCGCCGTGATCCTCACTGGCCCGCCCAGCCCTGTCTCGCGAATTCATCGATCTCCGCTAACGACAACCGGGGCGTCCCGGAGTGGCGTAGACAGCCCACGAAATCGTCGATGGAAGCAGGCGAACGGGCCGCCCGTACCTCGGCCCGGCCGGCGGGCAGGAAATCAACCACGATCTTATCGCCTGGCGCGACGCCGAGATGGTCAAGCACTTCCTTCCGAAGCGTCACCTGACCCTTGGCTGTCACCTTGAGCGTGCTTTGCATCGCGTCCTCGGGAAGAGATGTTCGATCGAGAAGTAAGGCAACGTAGCCTTACTTTCAAGCCGCGATCCCTGGACCCGCTACGCCACGTTACGCCAGCGCCGCCTGCACCTTGCGCACGATTTCGGCGAAGCTCGGCGCGTCATCATAGGCGATGGCGGCGAGCACCTTGCGGTCGATCTCGATGCCGGCCTTGTGCAGCCCGTCGATGAACCGGCTGTAGGTCAGCCCGTGCTCGCGCACCGCGGCGTTGATGCGCTGGATCCACAGGCCGCGGAAGTCGCGCTTCTTGTTGCGCCGGTCGCGGTAGGCGTACTGGAGCGATTTCTCCAGTCGCTCGATCGCGATGCGGTAATTGGTCGAGGACCGGCCGACGAAGCCCTTCGATTGGGCCAGGACCTTCTTGTGGCGTGCGTGCGTCGTGACGCCGCGCTTGACGCGAGCCATGCGATGCCTCCCTCAGCCCAGCCCGTAGGGGGCCCACTGCATGATCGTGCGCGCGTCCATGGGTTTCAGCGTCTGCATCCGCCGATTGCTGCGCTTGGCCTTCTGCGTGCGCGCGGAGAGATTGTGCCGCTTGCCGCCCGGGCCGGCCTTCACCTTGCCCGTCGCGGTGATCTTGAATCGCTTCTTGACCGAGGACTTGGTCTTTGCCTTGGGCATTTCATTCTCCTTCTCGTCTATTTCGCGCGTTTAGCGCGAGCGTCGCGGCCGGGCATGCCCACCAGGCCCGGGCGCGCGAACAAGCGGCGGCATATAGCGGGACGACGCCCTTGGCGCAACCTACTCCGCGGCCTTCGCCTTCGCCGCCCGGTCGATCTCCGCCTGCACCGCCTCCTGGCTCTGGACGCGGTAGACCTCGCTGCGGTCCCGCGCGAAGGCGTAGCTGTCGTGGCGAAGCGCGCGGCTGGCCTGGAAATGCGGATGGACGTAGCACGCCATCAGCTCGTAGTGCCGCCGCGTCGCCTCCCAGTCCGCCCAGTTATGGGCGAGTTCGAGAATGGCGCCGAAGCCGCCGGAGCCCTTGAGCAGGGTCTCGATGTAGGCGATCGCATCGTCCGGCGTGCCGATGCAGGCGGCTTGGTTGGCGACCATGAACTCGTAGGCGTCGCCGATCCCGGCGGGCACGATCGGAAACGTCGCCACGTCGCGGAAATACTGGGCGAACTGCTCGATGCCGAAGCGGACGTTCTCGCGGGCCTTCTCGCGCGTCTCGGCGATGTGGAACAGCGTCACCAGCCGCCAGTTGGCGCGGTCCGCGAGCTTGCCATGCAGGCGTGCCCGCTCCTCGTAGATGCCCCAGTTCTTCGCGTGATGGACCATCGCGTCGGGCGAGGTGCCCCCGATCGACAGCATCCCGATGCCGTGCCGCCCGGACGCCATCGCCCCAGCCGGGGAGCGTGATGCAGCGACCGCCATCTCCATCCGCGGCTGGGTGAAGCAGGGCAGTTGCAGCCGCGCTTCGTGCAGGTCGAACCAGTCGGTGCGCTCGGTCACGGATTCGCCGTCCAACATGCGGACGATGACATCGAGGCTCTCGTTCATCATGCGGCGCTGATCGGCCGCGCGCACCCCGATCTTCACCGCGTCATGCACCAGCGCGCCAGGCCCGACGCCGAACATCACCCGCCCGCGCGTCTGATGATCCAGCTGCACCATGCGGTCGGCGAGGATGAACGGGTTGTGGTAAGGCAGCGACGAGACGCCGGTGCCCAGGCGGATGTGGCGCGTGCGCTCGGCCATCGCGGCGATGAACACCTCGGGCGAGGCGATGATCTCGAACCCCCCGGAGTGGTGCTCGCCCACCCAGGCCTCGTGATAGCCAAGCCGGTCCAGATGCTCGATCAGCTCCCGGTCGCGCTGGAGCGCCATCGTCGGGTTCTCGTCGAGCGCGTGGAAGGGGGCGAGGAAGATGCCGCTGCGCAGGTAGCGATCGATCATGGCATGGTCTCGTCGGTTGCCGGGTCAGGATAGGCCTGGTCCTTGCGTTTGACCAAGACGGGAGCGCGGCGGAAACTGGTCGCCCATCGGTGGGGATGATAGTCCGACGAAAACGACGGAGGGAGCGTATGGAAGCGAGCATTCTGGCGGAGCTGACGGAGGCGCTGGCCTCGGGACGCATCGAGGTGATCGACCTCGCCCAGCCGCTTGAGCCCGGAACCCCTGTCATCAGCCTGCCGCCGCCGTTCGGCCAGTCCGCGCCGTTTCGTATCGAGCGCATCTCC
>JBDTFI010000253.1:0-4185 GCA_039938035.1 Acetobacteraceae bacterium
CGGACAAGATCGCCTTCATCACCGGCGCCGGGACGGGCATCGGGCGGGCCACCGCCATCGCCATGGCGCGCGAGGGCGCGCGCGTCGCGGTCGCCGAGATCAACGCCGAGGCGGGCGAGGAAACCGCGCATCTCGCCGGCAACGGCGCTATCGCGCTGCGAACGGACGTCACCGACGAGGACAGCGTGCGCGACGCCATCAGCCGGGCGGTATCGCATTTCGGCAAACTGCACATCCTGCACAACAATGCCGGCGGCTCGACGCCGCAAGATGGCACCGTCGTCGATGCGCCGATCGAGGAGTTCTGGCGCGTCATCAGGCTCGATCTGTTCGGCACCTTCCTCGGCTGCCGCTTCGGCATCCCGGAGATCGTGAAGTCCGGCGGCGGCGCGGTCATCAACATGTCCTCGAACCTCGCCCTGATGGGGATCACCGGACGCGACTGCTACACCGCCGCCAAGGGCGCCGTCGCGTCGCTCACCCGCTCGCTCGCCGTCGAGTTCGCGCCCACCGTGCGGGTGAATGCGCTGGCGCCCTCGGTGACGATGACCGATCGGGTGAAAAAGCTCGCTGCCGGCAATCCCGCGGTCGATCGGGTGGCGAAGTCGCATCTGCTCGGCCTGATCGCGCCCGAGGATATCGCCAACGCCGCCGTCTTCCTGGCGTCGGCCGAGGCGCGCATGATCACCGGCCAGATCCTGCCGGTGGACAGCGGCGTCACCATCTCCTGACGAGGACAAATGCCATGAAGGTCAAGCGAATCGAGCACATCGCCATCGCCGCGCCCTCGCTTGCCAAGTCGATCGCGCTGTTCCGCGACGCCTTCGGGATCGAGATGGAGTACGAGGAGAAGATCGGCTCGATCCGCCTCGCCATGCTCCCTGTTGGGCAGACCTACATCGAGTTGCTGGAAGGCGAGGCGGACGGCGACCCGGTGCATCAGCGGATCGCCGAGAAAGGCCCCGGCCTCTGGCACATCTGCCTGGAGGTCGACGACATCGACGGAGCCCTAGCCGAGCTTAAAGCCAAAGGCGTCAAGCTACAGGACGAGACCCCGAGACCGGGCCACGGCGGCTGCCGGATCGCGTTTCTTGACCCCGCCTCGACGGGCGACGTGCTGATCGAACTCGCCGAGATGCCGGCGGGTCACTGAAAGCGGAGGCTCTTATGCCGGACGGCTTCGTTCACCCCGAGTACCTCGCCGAGACAGACTGGCTCGCCGGCCACCTCGATGATCCGGATGTGCTGGTGTTCGACTGCACCACGCACCTGATCCCCGACCCGAAATCCACCTACCAGGTCGTCCCCGGCCGCGCCGACTTCGAGACGGCCCATATTCCCGGCGCGCAGTTCATCGACGTGCAGGGCGACGTCTCCGATCCCAGCCAGCGCCTGCGCTTCATGGCACCCGGCGCGGACGCCTTCGCCGCCGCCATGCGCCGCTTCGGGGTCAACGCGAACAGCCGGGTGGTGCTCTACAGCACCGCCAACGTCTGGTGGGCGACGCGCGTATGGTGGCTGCTGCGGATGTTCGGCTTCGACAACGCCGCGGTCCTGAACGGCGGCTTGCAGAAGTGGCGCGCCGAGAACCGCGCGGTCGAGACCGGCCCGGCGAGGCCCCACAAGCCCGGCAACTTCACCGCACGCGGCGTCCGTCCCCTGATGGTGGGGCGAGAGGTCGTCCTGGCGGCGGTCGGCGACGGCGCCACCTGCACGATCAACGCGCTGAGCCCCGCGCAGCACGCCGGCACCGGCGGCAACGTCTACGGAAGACCGGGCCACATCGCCGGCAGCGTCAACCTGCCCGCCGCGCACCTGATCGACCCAGTTGATAACACGTTCTTTCCAGCCGAGGCGCTACGGGCGCGCTTCGCCGATGTCGGCGCGCTCGACAAGCGCGTCATCACCTATTGCGGCGGCGGCATCGCGGCCAGCGCCGACGCGCTGGTACTGACGATGATGGGCCACGAGAATGTCGTGGTCTACGATGCCTCTTTGTCGGAATGGGCGCCCGATTCCGCGTTGCCGATGCAGACCGGCTAGATGGATAAAGTCAGACAGATCGGCCTTGGCGGCAAGCCAAGGCCGATCCGGTAGAAGGTTGGCCACCGCCAGATCCGGAGAACGCCGGGTCAGGACCGGCGGCCACCGCTTCGTCGGCTGGAGGTCAGCCTCAGCCAAGGCGCCGAATGGAAGGCACTCATCAGCAGGTACATCGGGACCATTCCGCTCAGCGTCGACGTATCTTGCGCGGCCGAGCAGAGCATATCCATCGAGCCCCCGCCGAGAACACCTGTCATCAGCGCCATGATCGCGAAGGTCGGCGCAGCCGCGAGACATAGCCATTTGGCTATGCCGAGCGCGGCCGCGGCGCCCTCGTCATCACAGCTCGCACCGCCGGTCGAGTTGGTGTGATAGGCCTCGGTCATGTCTTCGCGCCTGTGTCGAGGTTCCGCAAGGCGGCCTCTCCGGCGTCCGACACCTCGACCCATTTCGGGTCGGGCGAGGCCTCGGCGGCGTAATTGTCGTGCCAGTTCCACCATTTGTCGGGCGGGCCCTTGGGGTAGCCCTCCGGCGAGTCTTCCCACGTCTCCTGGCGGCCGAGCGGCGTCGCGTCGAGGTAGCTCCAGGTGCTCCCCATCGCCTCGTCGCCGCGGTTGTTGATGAAGTAGGTGCGAAACACGCGCTCGCCGTCGCGGAAGAACACATTATGGCCGTGCCACTCATCCACGCCGAAGTCGGCGTCGAAGCTGTCAATGAGGGTGTACCAGGGCATCTCCCAGCCCATCCGCGCCTTCAGGCGCGCGATGTCTGCCTGCTGTGCGCGCGAGGCGTACGCGAGTGTGGTGTCGCGGACGTTCAGATGGGCGAGGTGGGCGACCTGATCGGCCCCGAGGGAGCAGCCGCGGCAGGCATGTTCGGGCCAGCCGAACACCCCGGGTTCGAAGAAGGCGCGGTAGATGACCAGTTGACGCCGGCCTTCGAACAGGTCGAGCAGGCTCGCCCTGCCCGTCGGCCCCTCGAACGCGTACGCCTGCTCCACGGCCATCCACGGCATCCGCCGGCGTTCGGCGGCCAGCGCGTCATGGGCCCGCATCTGGGCCTTCTCCTTCACGAGCAGCTGCTGGCGCGCAGCCTCCCACGCTTGCGGCGAAACGATCGATGGCGTGTGCATGGCGAGCTGACCGCCTTTCCAGTCGTTCTCAGGTGATTTAGTCATGGTCGTGCAACCTCCGAATGGGACGAGTTTCTGGGCCTTCGGGCTGAAGCGCGCCTCCATCGCTGCCGATCGCTCGTTGTTGGTGATGAGCTGACTTGGCACCGAGGTATCGGACGGTGGGAGTGACAGGTGTGGCGGGATTTCGGTGGACTCGCTGATCACGGCCGCGGCGCGTGCGCTCGCGGCAGGTGATCCAATCGGCGCACTGAACCGCGTCGCCTTGCGCAACGACGCGCCTGCGCTCGCGCTGCGAGGCATCGCGATGGCGCAGCTCGGCGATCTCGTTCGAGCGAAGGCTCTCCTGCGCAGTGCGGCGCGCGCCTTCGGTCCGAAAGAGGCCGTGGCTCGCGCGAGATGTGTCGTCGCCGAGGCCGAGATCGCGCTCGTCTCGCGCCGCGGCGGGCAGCGGCTCGGAGAGCCCCGTCGATCCCACGAGCAAGTAAGCCGCGGTTGACAGGAGCCTGATCCTGACCGTCGCCCCTCGTTTCCTCAGAGGACGGGGCGGTAGACACCTGCAACCTCGCAGCGAGAAACTGCGAGCCGCTCGCTCCGATCATAGACTTCCTACCCATAGATACTCTATGCTCCACGCATGAGAGCGAGTCGCATGCGCGCATTGGCGTTGGCTGTGGGGATGGCGACGGCCGGCATTGCCGCCGCTCCTGGGGCATTGGCGGCGGATGGGTCGTGGGTGCCGGCCGGACCTGGACAGGGAACCATTCAGGCCTTGACGCTCGACCCGGCGGCGGGGCCGGCGGGCCTCTGCATCGCGCCGCAGCTCGGCGGCGTCTTCTGCAGCGGCGACGGCGGGGCCACCTGGGAGCCGCGCAACACCGGACTGGACGGTGCGAACGTCGTGGCGCTCGCCGCGGATCCGGCGTCGCCGGCCGCCTTGCTGGCGGTGACCGCCGGCGGTGCCGTCTTTCGCCGCGGCGGTGAAACCTGGCAGCTGCTCAATGACGGGC
>JBDTFI010000254.1:0-2651 GCA_039938035.1 Acetobacteraceae bacterium
GTCATCGTCGCACCCAGCCTGCTCGCCGCAGATTTCTCCCGGCTGGGCGAGGAAGTCCGCGCCATCGAGGCGGCCGGCGCCGACTGGCTGCACCTCGACGTCATGGACGGCCACTTCGTCCCCAACATCAGTTTCGGTCCCCCGGTCCTGAAGGCGTTGCGCGGGCGCACCCGGCTCCCGTTCGACGTCCACCTCATGATCGCCCCGGTGGACCCATACATCGCGGCCTTCGCCGAGGCGGGCGCCGATCATATCCTCGTCCATGTCGAGGCCGGGCCGCACCTGCACCGCACGCTCCAACTCATCGCCGCGCACGGCAAGCGAGCCGGGGTCGTGCTGAACCCGGCGACGCCGCCCGAGGCCATCGCCTGGGTGCTCGACATGGTCGAGATCGTGCTGGTCATGACCGTCAATCCCGGCTTCGGCGGGCAGAGCTTCCTGCCCTCACAGCTTCCCAAGATCGCCGCGCTGCGCCGCATGATTGACCGCGCGGACCGCCCGATCCGGCTCGCCGTCGATGGCGGGATCGAGCCGCACACGGCGCGCGAGGTGCTCGCCGCCGGTGCGGACACGCTGATCGCCGGGACCGCCGTGTTCAGTCGCCCCGACTACGCCGCCGCCATCGCCGCCCTGCGGGGCGACGGCGCATGACGGCAAGCTGGCTGCGCGACGCAAGACGCGCCCTCGCCCGCCTCCCCAGCCTGCGCATGGGCGGCGTTCCGGACGCGCCGGCGCTCCCCGTCCGCGACCCGTGGCCGGGCGACCCGGCCCGCGCGGCCCGCCTGCTGAAGGGCGAGCTGGAACTCGGCGGCGCGAGCTGCGCGCTGGTTCCGGGCCGCTTCGTCGACCCCTCGGCCTCCGATCTGCTGCGCGCGGCGGCGCACGACTTCACCTGGCTGCGCGACCTGCGCGCCCTGGGCACCGACGCGGCGCGGCTGCGCGCGCGCGCTCTGGTCGCCGACTGGATGGCGAGCCACGCCAACGACCCGATCGCGCACCGGCCCGACGTCGCCGGCGCCCGCATCACCGCCTGGCTCGGCCATTACGACTTCTTTTTCGCCTCCGCCGACGACGGGTTCCGCCAGAAGCTGATGGGCCGCCTCGTCGCCGACGCCCGGGCCTTGTCGGCCGCGCTCCCGGCCGAGGAGTTGGACCATCGCGCGCTCACCGCGCTCAAGGGCCTGATCGCCGCCTCGGTCGCGTTGCCCGAGCACGGCGGCTTCCTCGCCCGCGCGCTGCGTTTCCTGCCGCAGGAGATCGCCCGGCAGGTACTCTCGGACGGCTGCCACGCCGAGCGCAGCCCGGCCGCGCTGCTGGCGGCCCTGCAAGACCTCACCGAAATCCGCGCGCTGCTCCAGGCCGCGCAGACCCAGTCTCCCGCCATTCTGGCCGGCGCGATCGAACGCATGGGGCCGGCGTTGCGCGCGCTGCGCCACGGCGACGGGGGGCTCGCGCTGTTCAACGGCACCAAGGAGGAGCACGGCGCGGTCATCGACCTCGTGCTGACCCAGGCCGGGCGCGGCGCCCGGGCGCCCTCGGTGCTGGCCGAGGCGGGGTTTCACCGCCTCCAGGCCGGGCGGACGCTGGTGATCGTCAACACCGGCGCCCCGCCGCCGCCGGGCCTGGATCATGACGCCCATGCCGGCACCTTGTCGCTGGAGATGTCGGTCGGGCGGGAACGGCTGATCGTGAACTGCGGCGCCTTCCCGGCCGGACATTCCGAGTGGCGCGACGCCTCGCGCGCGACCGCGGCGCACTCGACGCTGGTGATCGCCGATACCAACTCAGCCGAGCTGAAGCCGGACGGCCTCGGGCGGCGGCCCGTCGTCGTGGAGAGCCAGCGCCAGGAAGCAAACGGCGCGCACTGGCTGGAGGCAAGCCATGACGGCTGGCGCAAGCCGTTCGGCGCCATCCACCGCCGCCGCCTCTACATCGCCGAAAGCGGCGAGGACGTGCGCGGCGAGGACGTGGTCGAAGCGCCGACGCCGCAGCCCTACACCCTTCGCTTCCACCTGCATCCGACCGTGCAGGCGAGCCTCCAGCAGGACAACGAGACGGTGCTGCTCCGTCTGCCCTCCGGCGGCGGCTGGCGGCTGCGCGCGGACGGGGCGCGGATGTCGATCGACGAAAGCGTCTACCTCGGCGGGCCGCAGCCGCGCCGCGCCGAACAGATCGTGCTCACCGGCCCCGCCGACGGGCCGCAGCAGGTGAAGTGGGCGATCAGCAAGGTGAAGTGACGACCTACCGCCGATGCGTGACCGCTCCGGCGAAGTGTCGCAGCCCCGCCCATTGCTGGCGCACGTAGCCGCCACGCACCAGCGCCGCCTCGGCGCCCGGCACCCCGGTGGGAACGAACTCGCGGGAGAAGTCGGCGGTGCCGAACAGCATGTCCCACCACGGCAGCACAGCGCCGTAGTTGCAGCTCCGCTGCCCCGCCGCCAGCACGCCGTGATGGGCGCGATGGAAGCGCGGCGACACCACCAACCGCTCCCCCAGCCAGCCGAACGAGACCCGCGTGTTGGCATGCGACAGGCTCTCGATGAAGCGCAGCACCAGCACCAGCAGCGGGAATTGCAGCGGCGGAATGCCGATCGCCAGCGCGATCACCCCGAACCAGACGAAGGAGATCACGTCGTCCAGCAAATGGTTGC
>JBDTFI010000255.1:0-4089 GCA_039938035.1 Acetobacteraceae bacterium
TCGGGCGCCTTGATGCGCAGGATCGCGCGTTCGCGGGCGGCGTCGGGGTAGTCCACCCAATGGTACAGGCAGCGGCGGCGGATCGCGTCGTGGACCTCGCGCGTGCGGTTCGACGTGAGCACGACGACCGGCACGATGCGCGCCTTGACGGTGCCCAGTTCCGGCACGGTGATCTGGAAATCGGCGAGCAGCTCCAGCAGGAACGCCTCGAACGGCTCGTCGGCGCGATCCAACTCGTCGATCAGCAGCACCGAGGGCGGCTGGTCGGGGTCGATCGCCGACAGCAGCGGGCGGGCCTGGAGGAACTCGCGGGTGTAGATATCCGAGGACAGGCGCGCGCGGTCGGTTTCGCCGCCCGCCTCGGCGAGGCGGATCGCCATGAGCTGGCGGGCATGGTCCCACTCGTAGGCGGCGGCCGCCATGTCCATGCCGTCGTAGCATTGCAGCCGCACCAGCCGGCGGCCGAGGCCGGCGGCGAGGACCTTGGCGATCTCGGTCTTGCCCGTCCCCGGCTCGCCTTCGAGGAACAGCGGGCGGCGCATGGCCAGCGCCAGATGGACGGTGGTCGCCAGCTCGCGATCGGCGATATAGCCGTGATCGGCCAACAGCCTGGCGGTATCGGCGACGGTCCCCGGCAGCGTGTCCACTACAGCAGCGGCGCGACGATCAGGAACAGGATGACGAGCCACAACGCGCAGCCGATCCAGGCGACGACCGGATAGCCCATCGGCTCGGGCGGGATCATCGACCACACACCGACGGAGGAGCGCGGGATCGCCGCCGGGCTGACCGGGATCACGGAGTCGGACGGAGCGGAAGGGAACGAACGTTCGGTACTCGGGCCCATGCGAAGGGTCAGCTCCTGGGTCAGGTTGTTGAAGAACTGATCGGCGAGCGACTTCGCGGTGCTGTCGATCAGGCGGGCGCCCAGCTGCGCCATCTTGCCGCCGACCTGGGCCTGTACCTCGTAGGTGAGCAGGGTCGCGGCGGGTCCGTCATCGGCGAGATGCACCTTGGCGCCGCCCTTGGCGAAGCCGGCGACGCCGCCCTGGCCCTCGCCGGAGATCGTGTAGCTCGTCGGCGGGTCGATGTCGGACAGGTGAACGCGGCCGTTGAAGCGGGCCGCGATCGGGCCGATCCGCACGGCGGCGGTCGCCTCCATGTCCTCGGGCGTGGTCGCCTCCAGCCGCTCGCAGCCGGGGATGCAGGTCTTCAGGGTGGCGGGATCGTTCAGTGCCTCCCACACCATGGCGCGAGGCGCCGGGATGTGGCGCTCACCGGTCATGTCCATCAGTCACGCGTCCCCGTTTCGTGTCCTGGACGTAGTAATGGCACGGTGGGGGCCATGCAACCGATGGACCCTTCACTGCCCGCCGCCTGGGCGATCCCCTTCCTCGGCGTTCTGCTGTCGATCGCGCTGCTTCCGATGCTGGCCCCGCGCTTCTGGCACCGGCGGATGGGCTGGGTGGCGGGATTCTGGGTGGCGAGCCTGCTCGCGCCGGAGGCGCTGATGGAAGGCGTGGGTGTGGCCGCGCACGGGGCCGCGCACGCGGTTCTGGTGGAATACCTGCCGTTCGTGACGCTGCTCCTCGCCCTCTACACGGCGGCGGGCGGCATCCTCGTGCGTGGGCTGATCGCCGGGACGCCGGCCGGCAACACCGGGCTGCTGGCCGCCGGGACCCTGCTCGCCGGGGTGATGGGGACCACTGGGGCGGCGATGGTGCTGATCCATCCGCTGCTGCGCGCCAACGCGCATCGGCGACGCAAGGTGCATCTGGTGACCTTCTTCATGATCCTCGTCGCCAACGCCGGCGGGGCGCTGTCCCCGCTCGGCGACCCGCCGCTTTATCTGGGCTACCTGCATGGGGTGCCCTTCTTCTGGCCGCTGCGCGCCCTCGCCGCGCCGCTGGGCGTGCTCGCCGCGCTGATGCTGGGGCTGTTCTATGCGACCGACCGCGTGCTGGCGCGCCGCGAGCCCCCTGCCCCGCCCCGCGAGCGGCTGCGGGTGCGGGGATGGCCCAACGTGGTGCTGATCGTGGTGGTGATCGGCATGGTGCTCCTGCAAGCACGCATCGGCGGGACGCTGATCGTGGCGGGCCAGGCTCTTCCGGCCGGGCGGCTCGTGGGGGTCGTGGTCTTCCTCGGCGTGACCGGTGCCTCGATCCTCCTCACGCCGCGCGCGGTGCATCAAGGCAACGACTTCTCGTGGCATCCGATGGCCGAGGTGGCGGTGCTGTTCGTCGCCATCTTCGTCACCATCGAGCCGGTTTTGCGGATGCTGGCGGCCGGCCTGTCCGGCCCGTTCGCCCCGGTGCTGGAGCTGTTGCAGGACAGCCAGGGAAACCGCTCGCCGGCGGCGTTCTTCTGGCTGACCGGCCTGCTGTCGGCGTTTCTCGACAATGCGCCGACCTATCTGGTCTTCTTCGGCCTCGCCGATGTCCACCCGGCGGCGTTGCACGGAGCGCCGAACGTGGTGCTGGAGGCGCTGTCAGCCGGCGCGGTGTTCTTCGGCGCGCTGACCTATATCGGCAACGCGCCCAACATGATGGTCCGCGCCATCGCTGCGCACCGCGGCGTGCGGATGCCCGGGTTCTTCGGTTTCACCGCGATGGCCGCGGTGCTGCTGCTGCCGGCGTTCGCGGTCCTGACGGTGCTGTTCTTCCGCTGACCGATAAGCTATGGCGCGCCATAAGCTGGAGGCCCCTCATGACCTATCTCGTCGCCGCCGACCTACCGACCGAACCCGCCGGGACGCGGCTGCGCGCCTTGCTCGCGCGCCCGGCCATCCTGCAGATGCCGGGCACCCAGAACGGTCAGGCCGCGCTGCAAGCCAAGGCGGCCGGCTTCGACGCGCTGTATCTGTCGGGCGCGGCGATGTCGGCGCAGATGGGGCTGCCCGATCTGGGGGTAATCACCGTCGACGAGGTGTGCTTCTACATCCGCCAGGTGGCCCGAGCCGGCCTGCCCGTGCTGGTCGACGGCGACACCGGCTACGGCGAGGCGCTCAACGTCATGCATATGGTGCGCAGCTTCGAGGATGCGGGCGCCGCCGGGGTGCATATCGAGGACCAACTGCTACCCAAGAAATGCGGGCACCTGAACGACAAGCGCCTCGCCGATCCGCACGACATGGCGGCCAAGGTCGCCGCCGCACGGCGCGCGCGGCGTCACCTGGTCATCGTCGCGCGCACCGATGCGGCGGCGAGCGAGGGCATGGATGGGGCGGTGGCCCGGGCCAAGCTGTACCTCGAGGCGGGCGCCGATGCGATCTTCCCCGAGGCGCTGATCAATGCCGACATGTTCCGCGAGTTTGCCCGCCGGGTCGATGCGCCCCTGCTCGCCAACATGACGGAATTCGGCCGCACCCCGTTCTTCACCGCCGCCGAGTTCGAGGCGATGGGCTACCGGATGGTGATCTGGCCGGTGAGCGCCATGCGGGCGGCGAACAAGGCGCAGGAGGAGGTCTACGCGGCGATCAAACGCGACGGCGGCACCCAGCGGATGGTCGATCGGATGCAGACGCGGGCCGAGCTGTACGCGACCATCGGCTATCACGACTACGAGGCGCTGGACGCCTCCATCGTGAAGACGGTCATCCCGGTCGGCATGCCGCAGCGGGCGCCCGCATGAGACGCGCCGCGCTGCTTGCCGCGCTGCTCCTCGCCCCCGCATTGATTCTCGTCGCCCGCGCGCAGGAACCGACCGCCGCGCAGCCCACCTTGCCGACCGAGGGCATCGCCATCGTCACCAAGGACGGGCAACGCCATCCGTTCCAGGTGGAGGTGGCGGCGACGCCGGCGCAGCAGACGGTCGGCGAAATGTTCCGCCCCAGCGTGCCGGCGGACGGCGGGATGCTGTTCGTCTGGCCGGCCCCGCAGGAGAGCCAGATGTGGATGAAGAACACGCTGATGCCGCTAGATATGGTGTTCATCGACGCCGACGGGACGATCAGCGCGATCGCCGAGGACACGGTTCCGCAGAGCCTGCGCATCATCGACAGCGGCGGCTCGGTCGCGGCGACGCTCGAACTGGCGGGCGGCACGACGGCGCGCCTCGGCATCGTGGTCGGCGACAAGGTGGTGGGGCCGC
>JBDTFI010000256.1:0-6385 GCA_039938035.1 Acetobacteraceae bacterium
CTTGTTCATCGCCATGATCGATCCCTTTCGGCCATTGCGCCCGGCCCCTTGTTTTCCCTATAGACCCCGCGACCCAGCCAGGAGCGCGTGATGGCCGACCGGACTGCCACCGAAGACCACAGGGTAAAGGATATCTCGCTCGCCGAGTGGGGCCGCAAGGACATCTCCATGGCCGAGGACGAGATGCCCGGCCTGATGGCCATCCGCCGGGAGTACGGCGCCGCCAGGCCGCTGAAGGGCGCGCGCATCGCCGGCTGCCTGCACATGACGGTACAGACGGCCGTGCTGATCGAGACGCTGATCGCGCTCGGCGCGACCATCCGCTGGTCGTCCTGCAACATCTTCTCGACCCAGGACCACGCCGCCGCCGCTATCGCCGCCGCCGGCCTGCCGGTCTTCGCCTGGAAGGGCATGGACGAGGAGGAGTTCTGGTGGTGCATCGAACAGACCGTGCGCGGTCCGAACGGCTGGACGCCCAACCTCATCCTCGATGACGGCGGCGACCTCACCAAGCTGATGCACGACAAATACCCCGAGATGATGGAAGATGTGCGCGGCCTGTCGGAGGAGACGACGACCGGCGTGCATCGCCTGCGCGACATGGCGCGCGACGGCACGCTGCTGGTGCCGGCGATCAACGTCAATGACAGCGTCACCAAGTCGAAATTCGACAACCTCTACGGCGTCCGGGAATCGCTGGTCGACGGCATCCGCCGGGGCACCGACGTGATGATGTCGGGCAAGGTCGCCGTGGTTGCCGGCTTCGGCGACGTCGGCAAGGGCTCGGCCGCCAGCCTGCGCAACGCCGGCTGCCGGGTGATGGTCACCGAGATCGACCCGATCTGTGCGCTCCAGGCCGCGATGGAGGGCTACGAGGTCGTGACGATGGATGACGCCGCGCCCATCGGCGATATCTTCGTCACCGCGACCGGCAACGTCGATGTGCTGACCGTGGATCACATGCGGGCGATGAAGCACCGCGCCATCGTCTGCAACATCGGGCACTTCGATTCCGAAATCCAGATCGAGGGGCTGCGCAACTACCGCTGGGAGAACGTGAAGCCCCAAGTGGACGAGGTGGTGTTCCCCGACAACAAGCGTCTCATCGTGCTGTCCGAAGGCAGGCTGGTGAACCTCGGCAACGCCACCGGTCACCCGAGCTTCGTCATGAGCGCCTCGTTCACCAACCAGGTGCTGGCACAGATCGAGTTGTTCACCGCGCCCAAGGGCAAGTACGAGCGCCAACTCTACACGCTCCCCAAGGCGCTCGACGAGAAGGTGGCGGCGCTGCACCTTGGCAAGGTCAATGCGAAACTGACCCGCCTGACCCCGAAGCAGGCCGACTATATCGGCGTGCCGCCGAGCGGGCCGTTCAAGCACGACCTCTATCGGTACTGAAACCGGATCCCCCTCCCGCAAGGGGAGGGGGAGTAGAAGGCGACACGCTCCGTGCGCATCCCCCTCCCCTGGCGGGAGGGGTCAGGGAGGGGTCGCGCGAAGAGTCAGGTCCGCCGCACCCGGTAGAACTGCGGAATCCCCTCCGGAATATCCACGAGATTCGCCCGATGCGTCGTCGGCTGGAAATACATCCCCAGCGGCGCATAGGACGGATTGGCGAAGAACGCCGTCTGCATGTCGGCGGCGCATTTCTGCTGGGCGGCAAGGTCGGGCGCCGTGAACCAGGCAAGCCGTGCCGCCTCCATCTTCGGGTCGGTCGGCCAACCGAACCAGCCCTTCCCATCCGAGCGGATGGCGATGTCGGATGCCGGAGTGACATTGCCGACGCCGCCCAGGAACGTGAAGAAGATGTTCCACCCGCCCTGATCGATCGGGTTCTTGCTCGCCCGGCGCTGCACGACGGTGCCCCAGTCGAGCGATTGGTAATCGACGTTGAAGCCCATCTTCTTCAGCATGTCGCCGCCGACTTGCGCCTCGGCGTTGATGGTCGGGAAGTTCGACGCGGCGAGCACGACCACCTTTTCGCCCTTGTACCCGGCATCCTTCAGTGCCTGGCGCAGTTTCGCCTGATCCTTCTCTCCGCGCATCGCCTCGGCGATGCCGACGGTGCTCGCCATCGGGCTGCCGGGGACGAACAGGCCCACCTTGTCGAGGATCAGGGTGGGGTCGGCGCCCGCCACCGTTTCCATGTATTCGCGCTGATCCACCGCCGACAGCACGACCTGGCGGATCGCCGGGTTGTCGAAGGGCGCGAACAGCGTGTTGAACCGCATGCAGCCGATCTCGCCGGTGTGGTCCTTCACCCCGGTCACCAGATCATGGTTCTGCTTGAGCAGGGGGATGAGGTCGATGGTCGGCTGCTCCCACCAGTCGAACTCGCCCGCGTTCATCGCCGCCGCGTTGGTCGCGGGATCGGGCGAGACGGTCCACTCCACGCGGTCGAAGTTCACCGTCTTCGGTCCCGACGTATACTCGGCCGGCCCGTCGGAGCGCGGCACATAGCCGGCGAACTTCTCGTAGACGACCTTTGCGCCGGTGATGCGCTCGGCGGCGACGAAGCGGTACGGTCCGCTGCCCACCACTTCCTTGACCTGCTCGAACGGATTGGTCTGGGCCAGCCGCTCCGGCATGATGCAGGCCATGTTGGTGATCGTCGCCAATGCGTCGGGCACCAGCGGGAACGGCGCCTTCAGCCGTAGCCGCAGCACGTTGTCGGAGGGCGCCGACATCTCGTCAACCGCTGCCATCAGCACGCCGCCGAACACATCCCGCTTGCTCCAGCGGGTCAGCGAGGCGACGCAGTCGCGCGCCAGCACCGGCGTGTTGTCGTGGAATTTCAACCCATCGCGCAGGGTGATGTCCCACTGCTTGGCGTCGGCGCTGACCGTATGCCCCGCCGCCATCTGCGGGTGCGGCATGTACTTGTTGTCCACGCCGTACAGCGTGTCGAACACCATGAACCCGTGGTTGCGGGTCACGTCGGCGGTGGTCCAGATCGGGTCGATCGAGGCGAGGTCGGCCTGCGGGATGAATTTCAGGACCCGCTGGGCCTCGGCGCGGACGATTCGGGGCGCGGCCAGAACGGCGGCGCCCGCGACCGCGGTCTTCAGGATGTCACGGCGTTTCATGGCGTTTCCCTCCCTGCTGTTCTGCCCGGCGTGCCCCGAATCGCAGCACCGCGTCAACCAGCGCCTCGACGTCGTCACGCCGTGTTCTATGGTTCACGATCGCGGCGCGGATCGCCAGCGTGCCGCCGAGCGTCGTCGTCGACGGGGCGACGATCCCAGCCTCCTGCAAATCGGCCACCAGCTCGGCGTTCTGGCGGTCGGCATCGCGGGGAAAGCGGTAGCGGAAACACACGATGTTCAAGGCGACCGGCGCCAGCCGCTCCAGCAACGGCTGCGCGTCGACCAGTTCGGCGAGGTGCCGCGCGATCTCGCACGTGTGCAGGATGGCGGCCCCGATCGCGTCCGCGCCCCAGGTCTTGAAGGTGAACCAAACCTTGAGTGCGCGGAACCCGCGCGACAGGTCGGGGCCGTAATCGCATGGCCACGGCGCGCCACCGGAGAGGCCGCGCGCCTCGTGGCGCAGATAGGCGGCCGGCGCCGAAAATGCGTCCTCCGCGTAGGCGCGGTCGCGCACGACGATGCAGCCGGCGTCGTACGGCACCTGTCCCCATTTGTGGAAATCGAACGCGACGCTGTCGGCCTGTTCGATCCCGGCGAGCAACGGGCGCAGTGTCGGCGACAGCGCGGCAAGCGCGCCGAACGCGCCGTCGACGTGGAACCATAGCCGCTCGCGCCGGCACAGCGCGGCGAGGCCGGACAGATCGTCGATCGCCCCAATGTCCACGCTGCCCGCCGTGCCGACGACGAGGAACGGGTGGAGTCGGGCTGCACGGTCCGCCGCGATGGCCCCGGCCAACTCTGGAATCAGCATCCGCCCCGCCGCGTCGATCGCGATCAGGCGCAGCGCCTCGCTCCCCAGCCCCGCCATGTCCATCGCCCGCCCGACACACAGGTGCACGGCGGCCGAGGCGTATGCCACCAGTCCCGTTCCAACGACGCCCGCACGCCTGATCCCGTCAACGGCGCGGGCGCGTGCGATCAGCACGGCGATCAGGTTGGCGGCCGAGGTGCCGGTGACGAGCAATCCCCCGGCCGTTTCCGGCATGTCGAACAGATCGGCCATCCAGCGTACGACCTGGCGCTCCACCTCGATCGGCGCATGATCGCGCCCGCCGAGATTGGCGTTCAGCCCGGCGGCCAGCATCTCGGCGACGATCCCGGCGGGGTTCCCGCCGCCATGCACCCAGCCCATGAACCGCGGATGCACGTTGCCGGCGGCGTAGGGGAGGACCAGCCGCTCGAACTCGGCGCAAACCTTCTCCAGATCCCGCGCCGCCGCCGGCAATGGTGTCTGAAGTTCCCGGCGCAGATCGGCCGGCATCTCCCGCCAGACCGGGCGATCGCTTATGTCGCGCGTATAGTCGAGGATCCGGTCCAGACTCGCGTGGGCAGCGGCGCGGAACGCCTCCCAGTTCCGCGGGTCCAGGGCTCGGTCATCCGTCACGGATGCGCCGACCTCCGTCCAAGGGGCCGAAGAACCCAGCCGAACACCATTTTCAGCTCGGCCACCACGGGGCTTCCGGAACACAGGACCATTCCCGTGTACGTGCCGGCTCCGACGATCGCCGAAATCAGGAGCCGCGGCAGCGCGGCTGTCACATCCGCCGCGTCGAGCCCGACGTGGGTAAGAATGACCGTGCAGGCCATCAACGCACAGGCGCCGGCGGGAACCGCGAGTTGGCGCAGGAAGGCCAGCCGGGCGATGCCGGCGGACCGCAACGTCTCGTGCGCCAGCCAAAGCCCGACGAGCGGATAAACCAGCACATACACGGAGGCGACGCCGATGGTACCCGCGATGTGCGCACCCACCCACAGCGACGGCAGAAGCACCGTGACAGTGACGCAGGAATAAGCGAACAGGAACCATTGCCGCCGCCGTGAGGCGAGCAAGGGCGGCAGCAGGATCATGATCGAGCGGAAGGACGCGGACAGACAAAGAATTTGAAAGACCGGAACCATTGAAATCCAATGCGGGCCGAGCGCGACCGCGATCAGGGCCCTGGCCTCGAGCAGCATCCCGATACATATTGGGAACGAGACCACGGCCACCAGCCTGGTGGACTGCAAGAGCAGGTCGGCCTGGTGCCCCCGGTCCGTCTGAACCGAGGCCATGACCGAATTCGCCATCTGACCGACGATGCCGCTCAACCGATCCACCGGCATCATCGCGAGATTGCGGGCCATCAGATAGAAGCCGAGCGGCGTCTGTCCGAGGGTCTTGCCGACCACGAACTCATCGAGCCGGCTCTGCAGGACGAAGATCAATTTGGTGCCCAGGGCGGCGAGGCTGAAGCTGATGATGGCACCGAATTGCCCCGAGTCGAGCCGCCAGCCGGGTCGCCAGCGGCAGTACGCATAAGTCCCGCATGTCGTGGCAAGGGACGCCACGAGGGCGCCGTCGACCAGTGACCACACGCCGCCGCCGGCCAGAGCGGTGGCGATACCGACGAACGCGCCGAGAAAGCTGCCCGCGACCTGCGCTTTGGCAACCTTGTCCAGCATGAGGTCCCGGCGCAACAGGCCGTCCGGGACAACGCGGGCGCAGACGAGCAGAAGCGATATGCTGGCGACGCGAAGGATGGGGCTGAGATGGGGCGCGTTAAACCAACCTTCCAATGCCGGGCTGGCGAAGAACAGCGCCCCATAGCCCGCCACGCCGAGCAGCATGGTGAGCCAGAAGCTCGTGTTCAAATCCTCCGGCTCGAGATCGCGGAACTGAATGATGGCCGCGCCCAGTCCCAGCTCGGCAAGCGCCGAGATCAATTCTATCCAGATCGCCGCGAGACCCGCGAGGCCGAAATCACGCGGACTCAGCAGTCGCGCCAGCACGATCATGTTGAGGATCGAGACGACGTTGATTCCCGCCCGCGTCCAGACAAGCCAGAACATCGAGCGGGCGACAAGCTGGCGCATCAGGACGCCCGGTACCTGAACTCGGCCGGTTCCGCGGTGGTCTGGGACCGTGTCATCGATGCTCAGCCGTCGCGGCGGACACCGGCGAACATGAACCAACCCGCAAGGAAATCGAACCTGTTGATCCCGAGCAGCCCAAGCAGCTTGCGCGGATTATTGCGGCTCCAGCGCAGGCGGCGCAGGTACTCCGGCCAGGTGGCCTCCGCCAGCACCGGCGTGGCGATGCGTCGCACCTTGGTGATGGCGAGCAATGGGCCGTATCGGTCACGCAGCTCGGACTCTCGGCGGAAGGCACGAACGTGCTCGGCGTTGAGAAAGTTCGGCACGCTGCATATGCAGGGCACGCCGAGGCGCCAGTTCCGGATAGCGCCGAGATCGTCCTCGAT
>JBDTFI010000257.1:0-7363 GCA_039938035.1 Acetobacteraceae bacterium
AGCTTGCCGGCTACGCGGCCTCGCTGACCGTCTTCGCGAGCTTCTGCATGACGACGATGCTGCCGCTGCGGGTCGCCGCGCTGGCGAGCAACGTCCTGTTCGCGCTGTACGGGTGGTTTGACGCGCTTTATCCAGTACTCATTCTGCATTTCTGCCTGTTTCCGGTGAATGTGTGGCGTCTCGTCCAGGTGGGGCGCGTGATTTCAGGCGACAGGAAGAATGAGGCTGGGCTGTTCGATTTCACGTTGCTGCGGCCGCACATGACGGAGTACCGGTTGCGGCAAGGCGAAACGCTCTTCCGGCTGGGCGACCACGCGGACGTGATGTTCTACATCGTTGCCGGGGAGCTGGTCGTGTCGGAGTTGGGCGCGAACCTCGGTCCAGGCGAGGTCGTCGGGGAAATGGGCATCTTGGCGCGCAACAGGCGGCGTACGGCGACCGTCGTGGCGAAAACCGATTGCATCCTGCTGTCGCTGAGCGCCGCGAAAGCGCGCGAGCTCTTCTTCCAGTATCCGGCGTTCACGCTACGCTTGCTCGGCGTGCTGACGGACCGCTTGATCGACAACGTCAGGTCGGGGGCGCTGGCCGGGATACCCAGCCCGACGCCGCAAGCCGCCAGCCCACATTCCGACGTTCCGGGTCCGCGGGGCTAGCCGATGTACTTCTCCACCACGGAGGGCGGCCGCACCACCGCCTCGGAGGGGTCCTTGCCGAATTCGCGCAGCGCCCGGCGCTGGCGCAGCAGGTCCCAACACTGGTCCAGCTCGATGTTGAGCTTCGCCAGCCGGTCACGCTCCGCCTCCGATGGGGAGCCGTGGCCGTAGAGCCGCTCCTCCTCCGTCACCAGACGCTGGATGTGCTCGAGCACGGATTGGTCAGTCGTCTTGTCGTCCATGACCGCATGACCCTGACGTTTGCGCTTTCCTAACGCTTCCCGCCGAGAATGGTAGCCGTCATGGCCGCCTCCTTGCCGGAACCGCCCGACCGTCGCCTGATCGGTGCCGCCCATGCCGTCGATCCCGCGCGTCCCTTGCCCGGCGCGGGCGGCGGCCTGCCGGCTTTCGTCGTCCTCGACCCGCACGGGAGCCCGTCAGGTCTGATGGCGGTGCAGGTCGCGCGCGCCATGCCACCGCGAGCGTTGGCGCTGAAGGCCGCGTCCGGGATGACGGACGGCGTGCTCGGCCCGGTCGGGCATGGACCGGGTCCGGTCAGCGGCCCGGCGGGAACGGAAGCGTATTATGTGTTTTGCCCTGCCCCTCCCGGCGCGTCCGTAGCCGCCGTGCCACGCGCCTGGTCGGAAGCGGAGCTGCTGGGCTGCCTGCTCCGCCCGGCCGTGCAGACGCTGGCGCGGCTCGCCGATCGCGGCGTGACCCACCGGGCCATTCGTCCGAACAACGTCTTCCAGCCCGCGCCCGGCCAGCCGGTGATCCTCGGCCAGGCCTGGGCTGCCCCGCCGGCCGCCCTCCAGCCGGCGCTGTTCGAGCCGCCATATTCGGCGATGTGCCTGCCGTGCGGCCGCGGCGAGGGCGCCGTCGCCGACGATATCTATGCTCTCGGCGCTCTGATGGTGGTCCTGGCGCTCGGCCGTACGCCATTGGAGGATCACGACCCCACCGAGATCGTCCGGCGCAAGCTGGAGCACGGCAGCTTCGCCGCCGTCACCGGCGATTCCCGCTTGCCGCCGACGATCGCGGACCTCGCTCGGGGGATGCTGGCCGAAGACCCTGAGCACCGCCCGACCCCGGCGTTGTTGCTCGATGGGGTCGCCGCGCGTGCCCGCCGGGTGGTCGCGCGGCCGCCCAAGCGCGGCCAGACGGCGGTGCGTATCGGTCCCTGGGCGGCATGGGACGCCCGCGGGCTGGCTCATGCGCTCGCCGCGCACCAACAGCCGGGGCTGGCGGCCCTGCGCAACGGAGTCGTGGATACGTGGCTGCGCCGGAGTCTGGGCGATGCGACGCTGGCCGCGAGGTTGGAGGCGATCGTGAACGCCCCTCCGTCGGACGAAGGGGAGGCCCGGGCCGATGCGGTGCTCGTCATGCGCGCGGTCGCCGCGCTTGATCCGCTCGCGCCGCTTTGCTGGCGGGGGATCGCGGTGTGGCCGGACGGCGTCGGCCCCGCCCTTGCCGCCGCCCAGCGCGCCGATGCGCCCGCCGACGAGGCGGGCGCGCTGATCGATCTGGTGGCGTCGGAGGCGGCGGGCACCTGGGCGGCGGCAAGGGCGGAGCGTGTAGACGGATCGCTCATCCGCGTCGCGGCGCGACAGCGACGGGCGCTGCTGGGCGCGCGGGGTCCGACCGGTGGGCCGCGCCGGCTGGCCTACGCGCTCAATCCGCTGCTCGCCTGTGACAGCCCGTTGCTCGGCGGCCGTGTCGTGGCGCGGCCCGCCGACCTGCTGGCAGCGCTCGATGCGCGCGCCGCGCGTGGCGAGCCGGAGCCACCGCCCCCCGTGGACGAGGACATCGCGGCGTTCGTGGCGGCCCGTGCCGAGCGACCGGGCGAGGCGGAGACGGCGAGGCTCGCCGTGGGGGACGGTGCAAAGGCCGCGCTGGCCCGGATTGAATTGCTGGCCACCATCCAGGATCGCGGGTGCGGGGCCGTGCCGGCGCTGGCCCGCTGGCTCGTTGCCAGCCCGGAGCCGCTGGTGGCGGGCTGGCGCAACGTGGCGACGCGCGCACGCCTGGCCGGGCGTCTCGGTGCGTTGGCCGAGGCGGGCCAACTACTCCCGCTCCTGTCGCTCCTCCAGGATCCGGCCGGGCGCGCGGCCGATCTGCACGGCGCGCGCGAAGCTGGCGGCCAGCTCGCGCGGATCGACGCGGAGCTGGCCAGGATCGAGGGCGGTGCCGGCGCGCGCGCCGCGACGGCGCGCGGGTTGGGGCAGGAGGCCGCCGCCGGGATCGCCCTGGGCGCGGTCGCCCTCGCGGTCGCCCTGGCGCTTTTCAGATGAGCGCGCGCCGGGTCGGCGCGGGAAACGGCTCGCTGCTCTGGGCGCAGGGTCTCGCCTGCGGCGGCATCGTCGCGTTCGCACCGGCGCTCGGGTTGCTGATGGCGGCGCTGTTCTGGCCGATCGGGCTGGCGCTCGTGTTCGACAAGGCGCCCGGGCGCCCGATGGCGCGGGCGGCGGCGCTATGCGCGGCGGCGGCTTCGGTGGGGCCGATCCGTTCGGCGTGGACAGGTGGGCTCGGACTCGACGCCACCCTGGCGGTGGCGACCGACCTCCGCGTGCTTGCCGTGACCTGGTGCGCGGCCGCCGGCGGATGGGGCCTGACGATCCTCGCCCCGATCGTCGCGCGCGCGGTGCTGGACGCCACCAGCGCCAGCCGCGCCGCTCGGCTCAGGGCCGAGCGGGCACGACTGCTCGCCGCGTGGCGGTGGGAGGAAGCCGGATCAGACCCGGGATGAAACCGGGGCGTCCGAGGTCAGGCGCGCGGTCCCGGCGGCACTCTGCATCCGCCGTTCGGCGATCTGCGCCTTCATCGCCTTCTGTAGTTTCTCGAACGCGCGCACCTCGATCTGGCGCACTCGCTCGCGGGAGATGCCGTATTGCTGCGACAGCTCCTCCAGCGTGGTCGGGTTGTCCTTCAGCCGCCGCTCGATCAGGATGTGGCGCTCCCGCTCGTTCAGCGTCTTCAGCGCCGAGGTCAGCAGGGCCTTGCGCCCGGTTAGCTCCTCGCGGTCGCCGATCGCGGTCTCCTGGCTCTCGGTCTCATCGACCAGCCAGTCCTGCCATTCGCCTTCGCTATCAGAGCGGACGGGCGCGTTCAGGCTATGATCCGGCGCGGCGAGGCGGCGGTTCATGCTGACCACGTCCTGTTCCGGCACGTCGAGCACGCGGGCGATCTTCGCCACCTGCTCGGGCTGGAGGTCGCCGTCCTCGATCGCCTGCATCTGGCCCTTCAGCCGGCGCAGGTTGAAGAACAGCTTCTTTTGCGCCGCCGTGGTGCCCATCTTCACGAGCGACCAGGAGTGCAGGATGTATTCCTGGATGGCCGCGCGGATCCACCACATGGCGTAGGTCGCGAGGCGGAAGCCGCGATCCGGGTCGAACCGCTTCACCGCCTGCATCATGCCGACGTTGCCTTCACTGATCAGCTCGCCGACCGGCAAGCCGTAGCCGCGATAGCCCATCGCGATTTTCGCGACGAGTCGCAGGTGGGAGGTGACAAGCTTGTGTGCAGCCTCCATATCCTCGCTGTCGCGCCAGCGGCGCGCGAGGCTCAACTCCTCATCGGGAGTGAGCATGGGGAACTTGCGAATATCCTGAAGGTACCGAGACAGGTTGCCTTCGGGAGCGACGTTGAGGACGGCAGAGGCCAAGACAGGCTCCTTTCGTCTGGTGGCGGACCAAGGTCCCCCCAGATCGGATGGCGTTGAGTCGTAACGCCGTGGACCGCAAGACGGTCCATGAAGATGGCAGGGATGTGACGTCCCGGCGGACGGCCCCATTCAGGCGACCGGGTGCCGGACGGTTTCCGATGCGATCCTGCCAACGCCGCATCGGACTAGAGTGTTCATACAGGACCCCTGCGGTCCTGTCAAGAATTGTGACCTGTCTCCTCACGCTGTTCCGGCAAGGGTGTCCAGCAAGGCTTGCATGTCGGCCGGCGGCGGCGTCTCGAACAGGAGCGCCGCCCCGGTGCGCGGGTGGGCGAAGCCGAGGCGGGCGGCATGCAGCGTCTGGCGCGGGAAGCCGAGCAGTTCGGCCCGCATCTCCGGCCGCAGCGCGCGCGCGACGGCGGGGGGGCGGCGCAAATAGAGCTTGTCGCCGACGAGCGGGTGACCCTGGCTCGCCAGATGCACCCGGATCTGGTGCGTCCGCCCGGTGGCGAGCCGGCACTCCAGCAGCGCGAGCGAGCCGTGAAAGCCGCGTAGCGTGCGGTAGCGGGTCAGCGCCGCCTTGCCTCTCCCGTCGGGGCGGAGCGCCATGCGCTTGCGATCGCGTGGGTCGCGCCCGATCGCGCCCTCGATCTCCCCGCTCGCGGGCGCCGGCAGGCCCCAGCACAGCGCGAGGTAGGCCCGCTCCAGGCCGCGCGCGGCGAAGGCGGCCGAGAGCGCGGCCATCGCGGTCTCCGTCTTGGCGACCACCATCACGCCCGACGTGTCCTTGTCGAGCCGATGCACGATCCCGGGCCGGCGCTCGCCGCCGATGCCCTGGAGGCTGTCGCCGCAATGGGCGAGCAGGGCGTTCACCAGCGTGCCGTCATAATTGCCGGGTGCGGGATGGACGACGAGGCCGGTCGGCTTGTCGAGCACCAGGATGTCGGCATCCTCGAACAGGATCGGGAAGGGGATGTCCTGCGGCTCCGGCGTCGCCGGGCGTGGGGCAGGGACGGTCAGCGTGTAGGTGGCCCCGGCGCGCACCGCCTCGGCCGGTGCCGTCAGCGCCGCGCCGTCGCGCTGGACCCGCCCCGCCTCGATCAGCGACTTGACGCGGGCGCGTGAGAGCGTGCCGATGCGCCCGGCGAGGAAGCGGTCGGCGCGCTCGCCGGCGTCATCCGGGTTGGCGAGCAGGCGGAATGTTTCGTCGGGCGGCATGGCCTGGGGTAGCGCGGCCGGTGGATCGGCGAAAGGGAATCGGGAATGCGCGCGCTGAAGGCGGCGACGATCGTGATGGGCGTCCTGATCGTGGTCGGCACCGCCGTCCTGATCGCGGTCATCGTCAAGCGCGCGAGCGCCCCGGCGCCGGCGGCGGGCGGTTTCGTGCCGGCGGCGGCGAGTTTCGCCGCGGTGCTGCACGAGCCCGCCGGCACCCATATCACCGGCCTCGCCGCCATCGATGACGCCCTCGCCCTCAGCCTGCAAGGCGGCGGTTCGGACCGGGTGGTCCTGATCGACCCAAGGAGCGGGGAGCCGCGCGGGCGGATTACGCTGGCGCCGTGAGGCTTGCGGAGCCGGGGGCGATTCCGTAAGACCCGGCTCCAGGCCCTGTCCCGTTCGTCTAGAGGCCCAGGACACCGCCCTCTCACGGCGGTAACAGGGGTTCGAATCCCCTACGGGACGCCAATGTTTTCAACGGATTAGCGCTCGGCCCGAAGCTTCTGTCCAACATTTGGCCAATATACCGGGATGGATTTCGTTGGACGGCCGTAGAGACTCAACGGCGCCAGAGGCTAGACCCCCCTCGGACTCTCCACGACTTCCAGACTCCCCGACGACGGCCTGAGCAGCCCCGCGCCGCCGTCCAGCCATACCGCCCAAGCGTCGCGATCCAGCACGACCGGCTGGCGGCTATGGATGGGCTTCACGTCCGGGCCGGCATCGGTCGTCAGCAGCGTGAACGCTTCCCCGGCGGCGCCTCGGCCGATCAGCCCCGCGAAGCAGAACCACTCCTCGCCCGTGCGGGTGAACCGCCAGCGCGTCTTCGGGCTCTTCGTCCCGGTGAACTCGAAGTAGTGCGAGGCCGGGACCAGGCATCGTCCCCGCGTGAAGCTGCGCCCCTCCGACCGCATGTTGATGACGGCGCGGGCCTTGGGATTACCCGGCGCCAAGCCCCATGGGAGTTGCACCAATTCCACCCCGCCAGTTGCCGGCCGGATGACGGGCGCCCGCTCCGTTGGCCATATCTCGTCTCTCGGCTCCAAATTTGGGGCGGCGTCCGCCTTGGGGAAAACCAAGGGTAGCCGGAGGTGACTGAACGCCTCCACATAATCGCGATACGGGACACGGTTGCCATAATCGTTGCACATGGCAGAAGCATACGCGGCGCAACGCGGGGCCGCTACTCGTCTTCGGGACGCTCCGGGCGGGGGAATGAGGCCGATGCCGAGACGAGCGGCGGCGGCCAAGAACCCAGACGATGGTGGGGTTTATTCCATTCCAGCAGTTGAGGGGGATGGATAAGGGCGTAGCAATGCAGCAGGCGCGGCCCGGCGGGCATACGGGCGGAATACCAGTTCACCAATGCCCAAAGTGCAAAGTTACCGACGCGCCAGGCTACCCGACTTTTCAGCGCGTGCCGGAAACATGACCCGGCGGCGAGGATCAGTATGCAGTCCCGTCGTCCATGATCCTTCCTGCCAAATCGTCAATTTCAATGATAAGCTCACAGGTTCCGTAGTTTTTGCGATCCCATGGAGTGGTGCCATTCGGGTCTGCACAGTCGATCATCCCTGTTTCTTTCACTTCGCTGAATTGACCGACGATGTTGCCAAGTGCGATTTGGTCAATAGCCAACGTCTTTATCTTGTCGGCGTAGTCGGCGACTGCGGCGGGCGAGCGGGTCACGTCGGCGTCAAGCATAAGCATTCTGTTGATGACCACCATCGCTTTGTCAGTCACGTCCTTGACATTCGGCTGCATCACATCGGCTGCCATACCTAAATCAGAAGCGGCGTCACCAATATTGTTGATATCACGGGCTACAGGG
>JBDTFI010000258.1:0-3934 GCA_039938035.1 Acetobacteraceae bacterium
GCGAAGAAGCTGAGGCTGGCCAGTACCATCATCGCCCGCAGCAAGACGAACGCGGGGATCCGCTCCACCAACCCACGCGCCAGCAGCGCGCCCACCAGATAGCCCGCGAGGTTAGCAGCGCCGAAATAGACGATCGCGGCCGGGGCGAACCAATGCGCGCCGATCAGCACCGGAATCAGCGGCGTATAAGCGAAGCGCGCCAGGCCGATCCCCACCATGCTCGCCGCCAGCCCGGCGAATGTCGGATGCCACCGCATGCGAAACTCCCTCCGCGTCCCAGCCCGAGAGTGGGGACCGGAGGCTTTGGGCGGAAACGGTTTGTTCAGATCGGAGTCATCATCCACGGTGATGATGGACCTCTATTCCGCCGCGACCCGTTCGATCGCGACGGGGAGGCGCACGTGGGGCGCGGCGAGCAGCACGAATTCCTCGCCGAACACGTCAGCCCTCCCGCACCACGCCCCGCGCCGCCAGGTCCGCGGTCCGCGCCGCGTCGCATCCGATCGCACCCAGCACTTCGCGCGTGTGCTCGCCGATCGCCGGTGCCGGCCGGCGCAGCCGCCCCGGGGTCTCCGACAGGCGAGGGATGACGTTGTGCATCAGCATCGAGCCGGCTTCGGCGTCCGGCGTCTCCACCACGATGCCGCGCGCCTGGACGTGCGGGTCTTCCAGGAACTGGTCGATCTCGTAGACCGGCGCCGCGGTCACCTCGGCGGCCTCGAACACGCGCAGGTTCTCGGCCAAGGTCCGCGCCCCGATGAAGGCGGCGACGGGCGCTTCGCAGGCATCGGCGTTGCGGACCCGGTCGGTGTTGGTGCGAAAGCGCGGGTCGTCGACCATGTCGGGCCGTCCGATGGCGCGAAACAGCCGCTCGGCCATCGTCTGCATCGAGGCCGAGATGGCGACGAAGTGGCCATCGGACGTCGCCCAGACATTGCGCGGCGAGGTGGTGGCCGACCGGCTGCCGGTGCGCTGGGGCTTGTCTCCGCTTACCCGGAAGATCGCCGCGTCGGGGCCGAGGATGGAGGCGATCGGGTCGAGCAGCGGCAGGTCGATCACCTGCCCCGGACCACCGGCTTCGGCCACCCGCAGCGCCACCATCGTTGCGTACGCCCCGTACAGCCCAGCCACCATGTCGGCGAGCGCCAGCGGCGGCAGCACCGGGGCGCGATCGGCGAAGCCCGATTTGGCGGCATAGCCCGACATCGCTTCGACCAGCGTGCCGAACCCCGGCCGCTCCCGGTACGGCCCATCCTGGCCGAAGCCAGAGATCCGCACGATCACCAGTTTCGGGTTCACCGCGTGCAACACGGCCGGGCCGATCCCCATCGTCTCCAGCGTGCCGGGGCGGAAGTTCTCGATCAGGACCTGGCTTCGCGCGGCGAGGTCGCGCAACAGCCCCCGGCCCTCCTCGGCGCGCAGGGTCAGCGCCAGGCTCTTCTTGTTGCGGCCGTAGACCTTCCAGTAGAGGCTCAGCCCCTGCACCCGCCAAGCCCGCAGCGGATCGCCGCGTTCCGGGTCCTCGACCTTGATGACCTCGGCGCCCTGGTCGGCGAGTTGCAGGCTCAGCATGTTGCCGGCGACCAGGCGCGACAGGTCGATGACGCGCACGCCGTCGAGCGGGGCGGCGGCGGCTGGGTCGAATTCGACGCGCGGGATCATTTTGCATTCCGTTCCTTCCCCTGTAGTGTCCGCGCAGACGTCGGTGGCCCGCAAGGGCTGAAACGGGAACGCGACGGGGTTCGCCGACGAAACGGCGATCGCCGGGCGCGGCTGCCCCCGCAACTGTCGTGGCGAGCCGCGCGCCCTCAAGCCATTGCCCGACCGGGCGAGAAGGCGGGGCGCGGTGATGACCCGCGAGCCAGGAGACCGGCCGGCGTCGAGACTGCGCGCGCGTCACGGGCGGGGTGTACCGGGGCAGCGGGAGAGAGACCCGTAGGCGGCTGTCGCCTTGAAGGAGGAGCCGAACGCGGCTCCTCGCGTCAGCGAAGGACCGCCATGCGCCTGCGCCTTACGAGCCTCATGCTCGTCGCCGCCCTGCCCGCCGCCGCCCAGGAACTGCCCCGCGCCGGTGCCCCGGCACCCGATGTCGTGGTCACCGCGACCGGCATTCCGACGCCGCTGGCCGATATCCCGGCCAGCGTCACCGTCATCACCCATCAACAGATCGAGGAGCATGGCTACAACACGCTCGCCGAGGCGCTTCAGACGGTGCCGGGCGTGCGCGTCGCCCAGTCGGGCGGGCCAGGGGGCAACGCCAGCGTGTTCATTCGCGGCACCAACTCCAACCAGGCGCTGGTGCTACGCGACGGAATGCCGATCAACGATGCCTCCGATGCCGGCGGGGCATTCAATTTCGGGGTCGACACACTGGCCGACGTGGAGCGGATCGAGGTGGTTCGCGGGCCGATGGCGTCCTTGTACGGGTCGGGTGCGATCGGCGGCGTCATCAACCTCATCACGCTGCGGGGCAGGCAAGCGGGCCCGAATTTCACGGCGGACGTCGCCTCGGGCTACCCGGCACAGGTCCGCAACAGCGAGGTGCTGTCCGGCGTCTCCGGCAAATTCGACTATGCCGCGATCGCGCAGGTCGAGAAGCTGCGCGGCTACGACACGACGCCACAGCGCGAGAGCATCTACACGGGCGTCCCGGACCCGTTCGCCGATCAGGTGGGCACGGTCAATCTCGGCTACACGCCGATGCCGGGCACCCGGCTATCGCTGCTGCTGCGCGCCCGGCGCGCCGTGTTCGGGTTCAATGCGTTCGGCTTTCCGACGTTCGACAACGCCAACTCCACCGGGACCGACGCCTCCCTGCTCGGTCGGGTGGGTGTGAGCTCGCTGCTGGCGGGCGGGCTACTGGAGACGAGCCTCCATCTTGGCCGGCTACAGGACGATCGGCGGTACAACGAGACGCTGAACCCGGCCGACCCGAACCAGGCGGCCAACGATTCGCGGTATCATTCCTACGAGACCGACCTGCAATGGAACAACACCGTCCATCTTGGCGACCTGATCACGACGAAGGCCGTCTCGATGCTCGACGCCACATTCGGCTACGAGCGCACGGCGGAATCGGCGAAGACGCGCATCAACGAGGTCTCCGGCGGGTTTCCATTCGCGCAATCGACCAGTGGCGCGCAGACCGATAGCGCCTTACATGCCGGCGTGCAGACGAGGCTCCTGTCGCGCCTGACGCTGACCGGACAGGTGCGACAGGACAACGTGCTGAACGATCATCCGGTCACCTGGCGCCTCGGCGCGGGGTTCGACGCCTCCGAGGTACTCACTCGGTTCAAGGCATCCTACGGCACCGCCTTCCTCGCTCCGTCACTGTTCGACCGGTTCGGGGTGGATTCGACGGGCTATGTCGGCAACCCCAGTCTGCTCCCGGAAACCGCGCGGGGCTGGGAGGTCGGGTTCACCACGACGCTGCCGGCGCTCGGACGCGCCGACGCGGTCAGCTTCGGAGCGACCTACTTCAACGAACAGATCAGCGATCTGATCGAAGAGGTATTCGGCCCGGTCGTGACCTCGGTCAACGTCGGCTCCGCGCATATTCAGGGCGTGGAGACCATTTTGACGCTGCACCCCGCAGCCTGGCTCGTGCTGGATGGGACCTATACGTACACCTACCCGGAGAACGCCGACACCGGCGCCCGCCTGTTGCGCCGTCCGCAAAGCACGGCGTCGCTCGATGCGCGCCTGACGCCGCTTCCCCGGCTGACGATCGTGCCGGAACTGGTGTTCACCGGCGCGTTCCAGGATTTCCTGACCGACAACAATGGCTTCTCGACGACCGTCGGCACGTCGCGCCAGGGGCTGATCGCCAACTTGACCGTGAGCTACCAGCTCACGCCCAAGGTCCGGCTCTACGCGAACGGCGCCAACATCTTCGCCTCCCGGTTCGAGCCGGTGAACGGCTTTCAGACGC
>JBDTFI010000259.1:0-7545 GCA_039938035.1 Acetobacteraceae bacterium
CGCGGGTGACCGCGATGGTCGGCCTTATGTCGAGCCCGGCGGCGATCTCGGCGCCGAACAACTCGGTCACCATGTGGCCGAACGGGTCGAGCGAAACGATCTTGCCCGGCTCGCCCCATTGCGGGAAGGGACCGATCGGCGCGACGGGGGCGGTCAGCGCGAAATCCGGCAGGTGGTCGTAGGCGAGCTGGCCGGCGGCGACCGCGAGCGCCCGATACAGCGAATAGGCGCCCGAATGGGTGCCGATCGCGTTGCGTGCCGCCGGGTCGCGCAAGGTGGCGACGATCGGCCCGCGCGCTCGCGGGTCCGCCTCGCCCCACCGCACCTTCACCCCCGACGCGCCGCCCGGATGGGACGTGAGCACGATCGGCCGTCCGGCGAGGCGGCGGAGCGGAGGCGCGGCGTCCGGCATCGACAATCTCCCACCACGGGCGCGCTCTTGCCCGGCGAACCGCGGATTCGTAGCGTAGGAAGAGTCTGACCATATGGTCAAGTTTTGTCTGCCGCCGCGTCGGATGTGATCCAGGGGTTGGCGCGAGCACTTAGCGACTTGCGTGGGCGCATGAAACTCGTGGATGGTCGGCCTTCGCCGACCATGACGGTGGGTTTGCGGGGGCGCCGGCGATGGGTCGGACGGAGGTGAGGCGGAACCGGACCGACCGCGCGCGGGCGCGAATCCTCGGCGCCGCCGAGCGGGTGTTCGCCACCGCCGGCTACGCCGGGGCGCGGATGGCGGAGATCGCCGCGGCGAGCGGGCTGCCGAAGGCGAATTTGCACTATCATTTCAAGACCAAGGAGTGCCTCTATCGCGCAGTCCTCGACGACATCCTCGGCATGTGGCTCGCCGCCACCGACCAGATCCTGCCCGACAGCGACCCGTCCGCCGCGCTCGCCGGCTACATCCGCCGCAAGATGGTCTATTCGCGGACCCGCCCCGACGCCTCGAAGGTGTTCGCCAACGAAATCCTGCACGGGGCGCCGCAGATCGGCGGGTTCCTGGGCGCCGAATTGCGGGCGCTGGTGGCGGCGAAGTCCGCCGTCATCGAGGGCTGGATCGCCCGCGGGCTGATGGCACCCGTCGAGCCGCGGCATCTGTTCTTCGTGCTGTGGGCGATGACGCAGACCTACGCCGATTTCGAGGTGCAGATCCGGGCCGTACTCGGGCGCCGTCGGCTCGGCGCGCAAGACTTCCAGGCAGGCGCCATGCTGATCGAGCGATTGGTGCTGCTGGGGTGCGGGCTCAGTCCCGCGCCCGAGCAACCGCCTGGGCGAACGCCGCCAGCCGCTCCGGATCGACCGGGTTCCACCACACCCCGTCGCGCTTCAGCGCGCTCGCGACGATGACGCCGTCGGCAAGCGCGAGAATGTCGCCGACATTGGCCGGCGTCACCCCGGAGCCGACGACGACCGGCAGCGCCGTCCCGGCGGCGATCGCGCGCAATTCGTCCATGCTGGCGGAATCGCCGGTACGCTGACCGGTGACGATGGCGACGTCGGCGTCGAAGAACTCCACGTCGCGGGCGAGTTCGCCGAGCGAGCGATCGGCGGTGATGGCGTGCGCGCCGTGCTTCACATGCACGTCGGCAAAGACGCGCACCGGCTGGGCGTGCAGCCACGCGCGGTAGCGCGTCGCCTCGGCGGCCGGACCCTCGATGAACCCCTCGTTGGCGACATAGGCGTTCGCCCATTGGTTGACGCGCACGAACTGCGCGCCGGCGGCCTTGGCGACAGCCAGAGCGGCCAAGGCTCCGTTCGCCAGCACGTTCACCCCGACCGGCAGCCCCGTCGCGCGGCGCACCGCGTCGGTGATCACGGCCATGCACGCGGCGGTTTCCGGTCCAAGCCGGTCCGGCTTGGCGAACGGGATGTCGCCATGATTCTCGACGATCAGGCCGTCCATGCCGCCGGCGCGGTAGCGCTCCGCCTCGGCGAGTGCGAACTCAGTCAGGGCATCCATCGGCTGGCCGTCATAGCCGGGCGAGCCCGGCAGCGGCAGGAGGTGGATGACGCCGATCACCGCCTTGCGGCGGGCGAACAGCGTGGCGATCGCGTCCGGCTTGGGACGGAAGACGGGGGCTGGGGCCATGAAGTCAGCTTCCGGTGCGGTGTGTCCTTCATGGTTGCGGAAGGCGTTCCGCGCGACAATAGCGTTGACTCACATCATTTTGACATCGAACGACCGCGGCGTGTGCCCATGTTGCGCCTCGTTGAGGCATCAGGAGGAAACCTATGGGCAAGGGGATACTTCTTTGGCTGCTGGGGATACCAATCCCGATCATCATTCTGATCGTGCTTCTCTGGCATTGAACGATTCCTTGGAGGACGCCTGATATGCCAGCCCCGATCGCGAACAGTGGCTCCGCCACCGAATCGTCCACATCCGCCGTTGCCTGGGCCGCGATCATCGGCGGAGCCTTTGCCGCCGCGGCCATATCGCTGATCCTGCTGGCACTCGGGGCGGGGATCGGTCTGTCCTCGGCGTCGCCGTGGCCCGGCACGGGAAGCTCGGTGGCGACGTTCACGGTCGGAGCCGCCGTTTGGCTCATCGTCGTGCAATGGCTGTCCTCGGGGCTGGGCGGTTATCTCACCGGGAGGCTGCGAACCAAGTGGGTGGGAATGCACACGGACGAGGTCTTCTTTCGCGATACCGTACACGGGTTCCTCTCCTGGGCAGTGGCGTCGGTGGTCGCCGTGGCGTTTCTCGCGTCCGCGACTTCCTCGATTGTGGGCGGCGGCGCACGCGTGGCGGGTGGTGCCGTGTCGGCGGTGGTTGGCGGCGCCAGCCAGGGCGCGGCCCAACGGGTGGGCGGTGGCGGGCCGGCGGGGTACTATGTCGATGCCCTCTATCGATCAGACCACCCCAGCGCGAACACCACGGACGTGACGGCCGAGACGGCCCGAATTCTCGCGAGGGGAGCGGTGAACGGGGGTACGGTTCCGGACGCCGACAAGGCCTATCTCTCGCAACTCGTCGTGGCGCGCACTGGCCTGTCGAAGGCGGACGCCGACAAGCGGGTCAGCGACGTGCTGTCTCAGGAACAAGCGGCCGAGGCCAAGGTGCGTCAGGTCGCGGATGATACCCGCAAAGCCGGCGCTAAACTCTCGTTCTATTTCTTCTTCTCGATGCTGATCGGTGCCTTCATTGCGAGCGTGGGTGGCGCGTTGGGAGGCCGCCATCGCGACGAGTACTGATCATATCGGGCACCGCGTGCTTCGCTTTGCGAGCCCGCCGCCCGCCGTGTCGGTCGCCATCCCCGTACGCAACGAGGTTGCTCGGATCGGTGACTGCCTGCGTGCGTTCGCCGCCCAACGCGGGTCGCTTTCGTTCGACGTGGTGCTTCTGCTGAACGGCTGCGACGATGGCACGTCGACGCATGTCGAGGCACTCGCGGCGTCCCTGCCGTTTCGGATGCGTGCGATCGAGCGGCGGTTGCCGCTGGGGTCCGGTGCCGGGCACGCGCGGCGGTTGGCGTTGCAGGAAGCGGCGCGGGGGGCTCCCGGGGCGGTGCTGATGACGACCGACGCGGATGCGGTCGTGCCGCCTAACTGGATCGCTCGCAACCTCGCCGCCTTGGCCGGGGCCGATGCGGTCGCGGGGCAGGCCGTGATCGATCCCGTCGAGGCGCTGCCGATTCCCGCGCGGCTGCATGAGGACGATGCGCGGGAGTGCGCGTACGCTGCCCTGCTGGACGAGATCGCCTCGATGGCCGACCCCGATCCGGCCGATCCGTGGCCGCGCCACGACGAGCATTCGGGAGCCAGCATCGCCGTCAAAGCGACCGCCTACACCGCCGCCGGCGGCATTCCCAGCGTCGCGTTGGGCGAGGACCGGCTGTTCTTTCGAGCGCTGCACCGAATCGACGCGCGCATCCGCCACGATCCCACCATCCGGGTGGTGGTGTCCGGGCGGATCGAGGGGCGCGCGGCAGGCGATATGGCTGACACGATGCGCCGGCACATGGTCGAGCCCGATCCGACGCTGGACGAGCGGCTGGAGACCGCGGGGACGGCACTGCTTCGGGCTCAGGCGCGTGCGGCGTTGCGCGATATCTGGCGCCGTGGTGACGGCGTCGGCCGAGGGCGTTTTTTGGCCCGGCGGCTGCGGATCAGCGCGATGCAACTCCGCGAGGCGCTGTCGCTGCCGTTCCTCGGCGCCGCCTGGGAGGCAATCGAGGCAGCGAGTCCGATCCTGCGGCGTGTGCCCGTGCCGGCGAGCGCGGTGCTGCCAGAGACGCGGGTGGCGCGACGACTGCTACAGGGGATGCGAGCGCGGATCAGCCCGCTGCCAGCAGATCAAGCCGCCACAACGGCGTGCGCTGTCGCGAAAGTGGCGTGAGGGCGGCATTGGCGATGAAGCCTTCCGCCGCCCCATCGCCGCTGAATGGGCCATCGGTGGCACCGAGATAGTTCACCAGGAGGACCCTTCCCTGCGGGCGCAGCGTGGACAAGACACGCGCCGCGACCGCGGCAATGTCGGTCGCGTCGAGAAAATAGAGGATTTCGGATAGCACGATCAGGTCGAACGTGCCGTCAGGCCAAGCGGCCGGGACGCGCATGCGGGCAAACCGTACATGCGCCAGCGTGGCGCAGCGGGCGCGGGCGCGGGTAAGCGCGGTTTCAGCGAAATCAACCCCGATCAACGCCTCGCAGCGCGGGGCCAGCATCGCGGTCAGGACGCCGATGGAACAGCCGATCTCGGCAGCGGAGGCGAAGTTAGGGCGGTCGAGGGCGGCGACGGTCGCCGCGTATTTCTCAGCCTCGTAGGCGCTGGTCTCGAAGTTCCAGGGGTCGGGCTCGCGGGTCTATAGCGTCTCGAAATAGGTGGGCGAGATGGATGTCAAGGGAGAAAGACTTCGAATGGCTGATCGAACAGCGCGAGTAGGGCCGGCGGTAGAGTGAAACCGTTCACGTCGTCGTCGATCACCCGCCCGTGCTGGGAGGCGTGTGCGGCGATCGCGGCGCGCTTGGCTGGCAGGAACCGCGTGATGTCCAGCCGAACGCCGGACGTGTCCGTGTCAGGCAGCAACGCGTCGTCCGCCAGCGTCCAGCCCCACACGGGATAGGCGCGCACCTGCGCCCCGGCCCGCACGGCCGCCGCGACACCGATGACATGCGCCGCTTCGTGGTCGCCGTGCGGATCGTGGCGCCAGGTCGTGCAGATCGTGGCGCAGCCGTGCCGAACGGCAAGTTCCGCGACGCGCTCGGCGGCCCGCTCGAACGCTGGGCCCGCCGAGGGAGCGGCGGTGTCGCGCAGCCGGAGGAAGACCAGACGGTCAGGCGTCAGGCCGAGCGCCGCGGCCGCGGCGCGGGTTTCTGTCTCCCGAAGATCGCGCAGCGCAGCCGGCGGGTAACGGCGCGAGTGCGGATGCGAGCCGGTGCCGTCGGTAAGGATCACCACGAACGGGGTCAGGCCGGCGGCGACCGAAGCGGCAATCAGGCCGCCGCAGCCCAGGCTCTCGTCGTCGGGGTGCGGCGCGAGCACCAGTGGGGAGCCGGTCGTGACGTCGGCCAATCCGCTCAGTGGCAGGGCGCGCCAGATGCGATGTGTCTCCGCGCCCGTCACGGCGGCAGATCGCGTTGCATGTAGTACGCGGCACCGTCGGTCAGCGCCTCGTCCGGCGCGGGCTGGCGCAGCAAGGTGGCGAGGTCGCGAGACAGGCGCTCGATCGGGTTGGGGGGCACAAACGCGGCGAGCCCGAGCGAGCGCTGCACGAGGCGCAGCGCGTCCAGGCCCGCCGATTCGACCGCGATGCGCGCGAGATTGATGTACGCTTGGCGGTCGGGCGAATCCGTCGGACCCTCGGCGAGGTGGGCGGCCTTGTGGAGCCACAGTGAAGCGGTCTCCCGCGCGATCAGGGCGTGTCCCATGCGGGCGAGTTGGTGCGGGTCGGTGCCGCGGCCCTGGACGCGAAGCTGGGCGCATGCCGTCTCGATCAGGGCGTCGAGCCCGCCGGACGCGACCGCCGAGGCGCGCCATGCGCCCGCGGAGAATTCCGGCTCTCGCAGGTAGTCCCCAGGGGCTCCGAGCACCCCGCCCGGCACGTCGTGGAAGGTGATCCGGCCGTTGCCGGCGGCGCGCATCCCCTGCGGCGGATATGCCAGCGCCTCCGTCGCGACGTTCGGATGATCGGCAGCAACGGAAACCAGCCAGGCGTCCCCGGCCGCGTCGGTGGCGCTGACGATCGCCCGAGTTGCCGCCCCCACCGCCGATCCGAAGCTCTTGCGCCCGCGCAGTACGGGTGCATGGGGGGCGCCGGTCAGCAGAACCGGTTCGCGCTCGGCGATCCACAGGGCGAACAGGTGCCCGTCGCGCGTGTCGGCGGCGGCCTGACGTTGTTGGGCCGGAGCACCGAACCGCATCACCAGCCGCAGCGCGTTGACGTGACCCTCGATAACGCGCCCGACCGCGAGGCTGCCGGCGCCGATCAGCCGGAGCATGGCGAGCGTCGCGGAGGCTCCGGCTGGCTCGGTGCCGAGGCCCAGGCCACCGAACCGCGCCGGGATGGGGGCGACGAGACAGCCGACGGCCCGCATCTCGGCGACATCAGCGGCGGCAAAGCGCGCCGCATGGTCGAGCGGCTCCGCGCGAGCGCGCATTGCCGGCAAGGCCGCAGCGATGCGTTCAAGGAGGGCGGACGCGGAGGGCGGGATCGTCGCGCCTGAAATGGGGTATGCGATCTCCATGCGGGAAAACAACGATTGGTCGCGGGTTTGGTTGCTTGCGCACAGCCCTTCGATTGCCCTGCGCCTCGCGCGCCTGTGCGGAGCCGCTGGCCGAGACGTGCCGCATCGGCCAGGATGGCCGGCCGCACTCCGTTGACCGGCTCCTCGGGGCCGCCCAACACCGACCCCTGCCATTCCCAAGGAGACTGGCTTGATGCGGATCGAGAAGCTGCTGATCGCCAATCGCGGCGAAATCGCGATCCGCATCGCAAGGACCGCCGCCGAGATGGGCATTCGCACCCTCGCGGTCTTCTCGGAGGACGATGCGACCTCCCTGCACACGCGCGGGGCCGATGAGGCGTTTGCGCTCGCCGGGACCGGTCCCGCCGCCTATCTCGACGCGGCTTGCATCATCTCGCTGGCGAGGCGGACGGGATGCGATGCGATTCATCCCGGTTACGGGTTCCTCAGCGAGAATGCCGCCTTTGCCCGGCTGTGCGCGGAGGCTGGCATCAGGTTTGTCGGGCCTCGGCCGGAGACGCTGGCGCTGTTCGGCGACAAGGCGGCGGCGCGCCAATTCGTGCAGCGCTGCGGCGTGCCGGTGATCGAGGGCACGCCTGGCGCGGTGAGCCTCGCCGAGGCGGAGGCGTTCCTGGCCGCGCTTGGGCCGGGTGGGGCGGTGATGGTGAAGGCGGTCGCGGGCGGCGGCGGCCGGGGAATGCGTCCGGTCATGGCGCCCGATCAGCTGGCCGAGGCCGTCGCGCGCTGCCGCGCCGAGGCCGAGCAGGCGTTCGGCAACGGCGCACTGTACGTCGAGCGCTTGTTCCCGCGCGCGCGACACATCGAGGTGCAGGTCGTGGGTGACGGCACGGGCGCCGTGTC
>JBDTFI010000260.1:0-4475 GCA_039938035.1 Acetobacteraceae bacterium
CGGCGGAAGACGTCGCGCGGGCCGCCGCCGAGTGAGCCGCCGCGCTTCCAGGTCTGATAGCGATAGGCGACCCAGGCGACGCCGGCGGCCAGCAGCGCCAGTGGCACCAGCACCAGGATCGCCCATAGCACGAGCCACACGACCAGCGCGGCGAGCGCCAGCGCGCCTGCCAGCGTCGCGACCGCGAGGGCAATCCCGGCGATCTTCATCGGTAGAGGCGCCCCACGGGGCGGGGGGAAACTGCCGTCGATCCGCATTTCGATCAGCTTCGGGTCAGGGCGGGTCATGGCGCCAATCTGGCCGGCCGACGCCTCCGCTTCAAGTCCAAAGCGAGGTCGGCGCATGACGGTCCTGCCAAGCTTGTTGGTGATATCCGCGACGGCGGTGCTCGGGCTCGCGTTGGCGCTGCTGCATGGGCTGCGCCGCACCCGCTTGCCACGGCTCGCCGGGCCGCTGCACGGGATTCTCGGCGCCTGCGGCCTCGTGCTGCTGCTGATCGCACTTCGCGGCCCCGCCCGCGGCGTCGCCTACGGTGCCGGCGGGTTCGGGACGATGGCGGCGATCCTGCTTGGATGTGCGATCCTCGCGGGCCTGCTCGTGCTGCGGGCGCGGCTTCGGACGCGCGACCCGATGGTGGCGATCGGCATCCACGCCACACTCGCCATTTTCGGCCTCGTGTTGCTGGCCGCCTATGCGTCGGTGCCGGCCTGACAGAAGGTAGACACGCATGAAAGTCGGATTGTTCCCTAATACCCAATTCGAGGCCGGCGTCGATGTGGCCGCGCGCGTCCCCGACCTCGTCGAGCAAGTGCGTACTGCGCGCCAAAGCGGCTTCGCCTCCCTCTGGCTGCCGCATCACTACCTCACGGCGCCGCTGCAAATGCTGCAACTCACCCCGATCATGGCCTACCTCCTGCCGGCGGCGAAGGGCATGATGGTCGGCCGCGGCATCCTGATCCTGCCGCTGCTCAACCCCTTCATGTCGCCGAGGAAGCCGCCACGCTCGATGCGCTCAGCGGCCGCAATTACGTCCTCGGCGTCGGCCTTGGCTACCGGGAGGGTGAGTTCACCGCCTTCGGCATGACCCTCGCTGAGCGCGCCGCGCGGATGAACGAATCGCTTGGCCTTATGCGCCGCCTCTGGGCCGAACCCGAGGTCACCCACGAGGGCCGATTCTACACCGTGCGATCGCACGGCCTCAGCCTGCGCCCGCCGCGCGGACGCCTGCCGATCTGGATCGCCGCGCAGGCCGCCCCGGCGATCCGGCGCGCCGCGCGCGCGGGTGACGCCTGGCTGATCGTACCCTCGGCGACGCTGCCCGAGGTCGTTGCGCAGATGCGGATTTACCGCGCCGCACTTGCCGAGCACGGACGGCATCCGGACTGCTATCCGATAGAGCGCGAGGGCTACGTCGGCGCCACCCACGCGAGAGCGCTGGAGGAGTGCCGCGGCCCGCTCGAGTACAAATACGCCGCCTATGCCGCGTGGGGCCTGCCCGGTGCGTCACAGATGCCGTTCGAGGATTTCGTCCGCGACCGCTTCATCATCGGCGACAAGTCGTATGTGCGCGAGGAAGTCGCGCGCTACCGCGAGGCGCTGGGCGTCGATCACGTCATCATGCGCGTCCAGTGGCCGGGCCTCGAGCAGGAGAAGGCGCTCGCCTCCATCCGCCGCCTCGGCGAGCTATTCGCATAAACGGAGGAACCCACATGCAGCTCGGCACCTTGATCCCGCAAACCGATATCGGCGGCGCCCCCGAAGCGATGCGGGAGTTCGCGTTGACCGCCGAGGGGCTCGGCTACCTCTACCTTGTGGCGGCCGATCACGTCCTGGGCGTCAACGTGGCGAGCCGCCCCGGATGGGTCGATCGCAACACGTCGGCCGACTGGTTTCACGACCCGTTCGTGCTGTTTGGCTTCCTTGCCCCGATCACCAGGCTCGGCTTCGCGACCGGCGTGCTGATCCTCGCGCAGCGCCAGACCGTGTTGGTCGCCAAGCAGGCGGCGTGCCTCGACGTGCTGTGCGGCAACCGCTTTCGCCTCGGCGTCGGGGTCGGCTGGAACGAGGTGGAGTTCGTCGGCCTGAACGAGGACTTCCATAACCGCGGCCGCCGATCCGAGGAGCAGGCGGAGGTCATGCAAGCGCTCTGGGCCAACCAGCACGTCAAGTTCGACGGCAGATGGCACCATATCGAGGACGCCGGCATCAACCCGCGCCCGTCGGGCGGTCGCGTGCCGTTGTGGTTCGGCGGCCATCACGACAACACGTTGCGCCGCATCGCCAAACTGGGTGACGGCTGGATGATGCTCGCTTTGCCGCCCGGGCCGGAGGCGATGTCCGCCTTCGACACGCTACGTCGCTACGCTGAACAGGAAGGCCGCGACCCAACCGGGATCGGCATCGAGATCTGGACCTCGACGGCCCAAGGCGATGAGGCGGACTGGCGCAAGGAGTTCCAATTCTGGAAGGCGGCTGGGGTTACCCATGTGACGGTCGCGAGCACGCATGGGCGGGGCATTCACAAGCGCATCCCGGGCCGCGCGACGGCGGACCACCTCGATGCGATCAGGCGGTATCGGGAGGTGGTCGCCGATCTGCTGTGATCCGGGCACCGCGGTACGGTCGGGAACTCGGCTCACGCGCTGCTCATGGCGTCCCTTGTCCCGGCCCGCCGTTCAACCCAGGCGGCAGATGCGCGCGCAGGAAGCCGCACAGCTCCCGGAACTCCGGCTCGCGCGGATCGGTCGCGCGCCAGACCAGGCCGATGGTGCGCCCCGCATTCGGTTCGGCGAGATCCGACATCGCGATGATACCGCCCATCGGCGCGCGGTCCTGAACCGCCAGCAGCGGCAGCAAGGAGTAGCCCTCGCCGGCGGCGATCATGTGCCACAGCATCTCCACGCTGGTTGCCTGACGCATCGCGGTTTCCGCGCCTTCGCAAAGGGACAGCGCCTGCTCGCGCAGGCAATGCCCCTCCTCCAGCAGGATCAGCTCGTCGCCCGCCAGGTCGCTCACGCACGGATGGTTCAGTCGCGCAAGCCGATGCTCGGCGGGGCATACCAGCCGGAACGGCTCGAAGAACAGCGCCTCGGCGCGAAGCCCGTCCCCGGGCGGGGGTAGCGCCAGCAGGACCGCATCCAGCGACCCCAGGCGCAGGCTCTCGATCAGATCGGCCGTCTGGCCCTCGCTCACCCGAAGCGCGAGCCCGGTGAATTCCGCGCGGACCGGACGCAGGAGATGCGGCATGTAATACGGACCGAGCGTCGCGATCGCCCCGACATACAACGGCCCGGTGAGCGGGGCGGCGATGGCGGAGGCCAACTCCAGCAACCCGCGTGCCTCCTCCAGCACGCGCCGAGCGTGGTCCAGCAACGTGGCGCCGCGCGGCGTCGGCACGACGCCTCGGTGCGACCGCTCGAACAGCGCCAGGCCGAGCAGGCCCTCCAGCTTGCGGACCTGCTCGCTCAGCGCCGACTGGCTGACCCCGCAGCGCTCGGCGGCTTTGCCGAAATGGCGGAGGTCCCCGACCGCGGCGGCGTATTCCAGGTCGCGCAGCGACAGGCCGGAGAGGGACGGGGCGCGTTTCGATATCATGTTGCATTCATCGGTAGCACCGATCAGTCAGGCTGGAAAGATCGTCTTTACCACCACCAAGCCCCTGGCCCAGATTGAGTTATCGCTTTCCGAGAGGGAGAAGACATGTCCGACGAACGGCCCACGCTGACGACCACCGCCGGTGCGCCGATAGACGACAACCAGAACAGCATGAGCGCCGGCCCGCGCGGCCCGTTGCTGCTTGAAGACTACCATCTGCTGGAAAAGCTCGCCCATCAGAACCGCGAACGTATCCCGGAGCGTGTGGTCCACGCCAAGGGCGTCGGCGCCCACGGCACGCTCACCATCACCCACGACATCACCCGCTACACCAAGGCGAAAGTCTTCGAGGTCGGCAAGAAGACCCCGATGCTCATTCGCTTTTCCACCGTCGCCGGCGAACGCGGCGCCGCTGACGCGGAGCGTGACGTGCGCGGCTTCGCGATGAAGTTCTACACCGAGGAGGGGAACTGGGATCTCGTGGGCAACAACACCCCGGTGTTCTTCCTGCGCGATCCGGTGAAGTTCCCCGACTTCATCCGCACCCAGAAGCGCCACCCGCGCACCAATGTGCGCTCGCTCACCGCGATGTGGGATTTCTGGTCGCTGTCGCCGGAGAGCCTGCACCAGGTGACGATCCTGTTCTCCGATCGCGGCCTGCCGCAGGGGATGCGGCATCAGAACGGCTATGGCAGCCACACATACAGCCTGCTGAACAAGGCCAACGAGCGGTTCTGGGTGAAGTTCCACTTCAAGACGATGCAGGGCATCAAGAACTGGACCAACGAGGAAGCCGCCCAGATCATCGCCCACGACCGCGAGAGCGCGCAGCGCGACCTCTATGATGCGATCGAGAAGGGCGACTTTCCGCGCTGGCGCGT
>JBDTFI010000261.1:0-2915 GCA_039938035.1 Acetobacteraceae bacterium
ACCGCGTCGGCCCGCTGGATCGACAGGCTGCGGCAGTAATAGAGCGACTTCATCCCCTTCTTCCACGCCATCATGTGGATCTGGTGGAGGTCGCGCTTGTGGACATTGGCCGGCAGGAAGACGTTCACCGATTGGCTTTGGCAAATGTATGGCGTGCGGTCGGCGGCGTGCTCGATGACCCAGCGCTGGTCCAGTTCGAACGCGGTCTTGAACACGTCTTTTTCATGCTCGGTCAGGAAGTCGAGGTCGATCACGCTGCCCTTGTTCAGCGTCACCCGCGACCAGACGTCGTCATTGTCCATCCCTTTCCGCGCCAGCAACTGCTGGAGGTGGCGATTGCGCACCGTGAAGCTGCCCGACAGCGTCTTTTGCAGGAACACGTTCGCCGCGATCGGCTCGATCCCCGGGCTCGAATTGCCGGCGATGATGGAGATCGAGGCGGTCGGCGCGATCGACATCTTGTGGGAGAACCGCTCCATGATGCCGTATTCCTCGGCATCCGGGCAAGCGCCCCGCTCCTCGGCCAGCACATGGGAGGCGTTGTCGGCCTGCTCGCGGATGTGGCGGAACATGCGCTTGTTCCAGACCTTGGCGATGACGCTCTCGAACGGCACCATCCGCGATTGGAGGAAGGAGTGGAACCCCATTACGCCGAGCCCGACGCTGCGCTCGCGCATCGCCGCGTAGCGCGCCCGCTCCATCCCCGGCGGCGCGCGGTCGATGAAGTCCTGCAACACGTTGTCGAGGAAACGCATGACGTCCTCGATGAATGTCGGATGGGTCGACCACTCGAACCACGATTCCAGATTGAGCGACGACAGGCAGCAGACCGCCGTGCGCTGCTGGCCGTGGTGGTCGATTCCGGTGGGCAGCGTGATCTCGCTGCACAGGTTGGACGTTTTCACCGTCAGCCCGGCCAGCTTATGATGCTCGGGGCGCGCGCGGTTCACATGATCGGAGAAGATCAGGTACGGCTCGCCGGTCTCGATCCGCGCGGTCAGGATGCGGATCCACAGAGAGCGCGCACCCACCTTGCGGACCACCGCGCCGTCCTTGGGCGAGGTGAGGGGCCACTCCTCGTCGGCCTCCACGGCGCGCATGAAGGCGTCGGACAGCAGGATGCCATGATGCAGGTTCAGCGCCTTGCGGTTCGGATCGCCCCCGGTCGGGCGGCGCATCTCGATGAACTCCTCGACCTCGGGATGCCACACCGGCAGATAGACCGCCGCCGACCCGCGCCGCAGCGAGCCCTGGGAGATCGCGAGGGTCAGGCTGTCCATCACCCGGATGAACGGGATGACGCCCGAGGTCTTGCCGACCGCGCCGACCCGCTCGCCGATCGAGCGCAGATTGCCCCAATAGCTGCCGATCCCGCCGCCCTTGGACGCCAGCAGCACGTTTTCGTTCCACAACCCCGTGATGCCGTCGAGGCTGTCGGAGGCTTCGTTCAGGAAGCACGAGATCGGCAATCCCCGTTCGGTGCCGCCGTTCGACAGCACCGGAGTCGCCGGCATGAACCACATCCGGCTGATGTAGTCGTAGATGCGCTGGGTATGCGCCGCGTCGTCGCCGTATTTGGAGGCGACGCGGGCGAACAGGTCCTGGAAGTCCTCGCCGGGCATGAGGTAGCGGTCCGACAACGTCGCTCGCCCGAATTCGGTGAGCAGGGCGTCACGAGAGCGGTCTATCCGGACCTGGTAATGGCCCCGCAACTGCACTGCATCGAGCACTGTCCGCACCTCCTGGATTCGCTTCAGCCGCTCCATCTCGATCCCGGATCAGCCCGCGCGTCAAACAATATATAGCGCATCCGAGGGGGCTGAAACCCTACATGCGGCATGTCTGTTGCGCCGCGGCCACGCGACTGTACCACGTTCCCCGCTTGTTCCATAGCCCCGTGAAGTGGTTCAGAGCGCCGTCAGGACCTCGGCTGCGAACCGCTCGAGGGACTCGGTCACCCGGGCGTGGGGCAGGGCGCCAAAATTCACCTCGAAGGTCAGGTAGGTCAGTCCGAACCGTTCCGCCAGCGTCGCCACCTTGTCGAGGCATTCCGCCGAGCGGCCGATCACCGCGCGCGAGGCCTTCATCTGCTCCAGCGTGATGGTCTCGCGGTTCTCGAAGAACCCCTTCCAATCCTTGTAGGCCACCGGGTCGCGGAACGCCTGTCGGCTCAGGTCGGTGGCCTTGGTGAAGGCCTGGTACCGACCCAGCGCCGGATCGGCGAACTCCGCTACCTCGGCATCCGATCCGGCGCAGAACATGTGATAGACCGCCATGATCTCCTTGCCGGCGGGGTCATGCCCGGCGCGGGCGAGGCTGTCGCGATAGATTTCGAGCAGGCGGACCTGATCGGCGGCGTCCGGGAAGAAGAACGGCGCGACCAGCAGGTTGAATCCGTGCGCCCCCGCCCAGCGATAGGATTCCTCGGTCCGGATGGCGGCGACCCAAAGCGGCGGCGGCTGTTGCACCGGGCGCGGTGCCACGGTGTGACCCTCCAGCGTCGTCCAGCGGCCCCTGTAGGTGACGTTCTCCTCCGTCCACAGGGCGCGCACGATGGCTAGGTTCTCGTCGAAGCGCTCGCGGCTCTCCGCCATCGGCACGTTGGAGGCGTCGTAATCGTATTTGTAGAGCCCCCGTCCGACCCCCAGTTCAAGCCGCCCGCCCGAGAGCACGTCGGCCATCATGTAATCCTCGGCGACCCGCACCGGGTTGTTCAGCGGCAGCAGGCTCACCGAGGCGCCGAGCCGGATGCGGCTGGTCTCGCGCGCGCAAGCGGTGATGAACACCGCCGGGTTGCCGAAGGCGAAGCCGGGAACGCGATGCTCGGCGAACCATGCGCCGTCCAGGCCGAGGCGCTCGGCGAGCTTCACCTCGGCGATCATGTTCTCGTACCAGTCCCGCCACGACCCCGACAG
>JBDTFI010000262.1:0-3387 GCA_039938035.1 Acetobacteraceae bacterium
CTGCGAACCCAGGTGCAATCGGCACTCGACCGCGCCGCGCAAGCGCTGGGACTCGCCGATCCGGACCAGGTACTGGAGCTGCTGGAGGAACTGGGCGAGGAACTGAGCTTCATAGAGGCGCTGCGCGAACGGCTGCTCGGGCGGCTCGCCAGCACGGTCACGAAGATCGAGCGGTTCGCCGGCGCCTGGCGGTCCGACGCCCAGTCGGAAACCGTGACCCAGGTTCGCCGCCTCGCCGCGATCGCCTTGCGCCAGACAACACGGCGGTTCGACGAACTGGACGCACAGACCGAGGAGGTCCTTGCTGCGCTGCGCAACGCGGACAGCCAGCGGGCGTTCATCCGCTCGCATCGCGATTGGCTGTATCGCAGCCTGCGCGGGTGGGATCCGATCCTCGCGAGCTGGGACACGGCGGGGACCGGACCGGATCCGGCGATGACGGCGCTGATCGGGCGGACGTACCAGTTTCTGGCACCTCGTTTCATGCCGGTGACCGAGTGGCTGTCCCGCACCCGTCCTGGCAAGCACAAGCGCGGGGCGCCGCGCATGGTGTGGTGATGCCGGCCCTCAGGTCACCGCGGCCGGTTCGACCTCGCTGATCAGCCGCAGATCGGCCAGTGTGCGCCCGTTCTCATCTGTCACCATCGCGTCGGCGTAGCGCATCCCGAACAAAACCTTCGCCGGCGGGTAATCCTGCGTGTCATGGACCTCGGCGGCAAGCGCGGGGTCGCGCGCGGACACGCTCAGCAACAGCCGTGCGTCCTGGGCGGCCAGGGCGCGGGCATCGAGGTCGTGCAGCGGGCTGTCGGGGCCAAGCTCGTGCATCACCGTCCAGGTCAAACCGAAGATCGGGAGTCGCGACCGCACCAGGGGAAGATCATAGCTGCGCCTGAACGAGGTGCCCTCGGTCGTGCGTTCGATAAGCATCACGGTCAGGGTCGCGCGGGCATTGGTGAGTACTTGCCTCCGGCCATTGGCGACGCGCACCATCAGGCTCGGCCGCCCGTTTATCGGCCCGACCACGGCGGTTTCGGCGTACAGGAACTTCGCCCGCGGCCGGGAGAAGCGGACGAAGGTCAGGCCGGTCGCGAGCGCCATGAAGGCCATGCCGCAGAATATCTCGAGGGTCGAAATAACGTGCCCGTACAGCGTCGCGGGAGACATCGCGCCGTAGCCGACCGTCGCCAGGGTTTCGATGCTGAAGAAGAACGCGTCGCCAAAGGCGCCCGGCCTGGCGTTCGCGATGCTTCCGGGTCGCAGCAGGTACAGTTCGGCGAACACCAGATTGATGGCCAGTTCGAGCCCGAAAAGAACCGTGAGAAACAGCGGCCAGCCCGCCGTCAGCGCGCCGTGATAGGGGTCGCGGAAATCGAAGCGGGAGATGCCCCGCGCCCGCACTTCAAACGCGCCGGTGCGCACCTCCATGGTGCGCCCACCCTTAGCCGTTCCGTTCCGCGCCATGCCTCCGCAGCCCCGTCAGCCCGGGGCAGGCATTAGCGAAGCGCGGGCGTCACGTCACCAGCGCGCGGCCCGTCCCGCGAAACGGGACGGAGACCGCCGATGCGTCTCACCCTAGCGTCGTCTGGCGCACCTGCGCCCGGGTGATCGCCTCATCGAAGGCGCTCAGCACCTGGGAGTGCGTGGAGCGGTCGTTCATCTTCTCGATGTCGTTGAAGCCGCGCCCGTTGGCGACCGTCAGCAGCATCCCCGTGGCATCGCGCGGCGGCGTGCGGACACCCATCAGACGCGAGGCGACCCGCAACGCGCCGACGGCACAGCGGCGCCCGTCGATCGTCTCGTAACGGCCCTGAACCCAGTTTTCCTCGTCGGCGATCAGCGCGCGCGCGATCGTCAGCAGTTGGACCGTCGCCACCTCGTTCGGCAGCGCGGGATCGGGCGAGAAGGACCGTAGCGTCGGCAACGCCCGCAGCCGGGGTAGAAACGACTGGGTGGCGACCCGCACCCGCTCCCACAATGTGGGCGACTGCGGAAACTCCGGCGCTGGCGGAACGAAGGTGGCGCCGGTGAACTCCCTACCATCAAACGGCATGTCTGGCTCCTGTCCACGAAGCAGGTTCCCTCCTAACGCCGGGCAAGGTGCTTTAGGTCCATGCTCATACGGACGTGTGGGTCGCTAGCCATCCCAGCACGCCCGTCCTATCCAGACGCTGGAGGAGGCCAGTATGGACCAAGACTCGCCGGATGCCGAGCATGCCGAAATCCGCGAGGAGGTGGCCAAGCTGTGCGCCCGCTTCCCCGGTGAATACTGGCGTGAACTCGATCGCGAGCGTGCCTATCCGAGCGCCTTCGTCGCCGCGTTGACCGAGGCCGGATACCTCGCCGCCCTGATCCCGGAGGAGTACGGCGGCGCCGGCCTGCCGTTGTCGGGCGCCGCCGCCATCCTTGAAACGATCCAGGCGCAGGGCTGCAACGGCGCGGCCTGCCACGCGCAGATGTACATCATGGGCACCATCCTGCGGCATGGAACGGAGCAGCAGAAACGAGCCTACCTCCCGAAGATCGCAACCGGGGAATTGCGCCTCCAAGCGTTCGGCGTGACCGAGCCGACCAGCGGCACCGACACCACGAGTTTGAGGACATTTGCGCGGCGGGAGGGCGATCACTATATCGTCAACGGCCAGAAAGTCTGGACCAGCCGTGCGGAGCACTCCGACCTCATGCTGCTGCTCGCCCGCACCACCCCGCGCGAGCAGGCGAAGTCACGCACCCAGGGCCTGTCGACGTTCATCGTCGACATGCGCGAGGCGGTCGGGCACGGCATGACCATCCGCCCGATCCGCACCATGATGAACCACAACTCGACCGAGATCTTCTTCGAGGACGTGGTGGTCCCGGCGGAGAACCTCGTGGGCGAGGAGGGCAAAGGGTTCCGCTACATCCTCGACGGCATGAACGCCGAGCGCCTGCTGATCGCCGCCGAATGCGTGGGCGACGCCAAATGGTTCACCCAGCGATCGGTTGCCTACGCCCGCGACCGGCGAGTGTTCAACCGCCCGATCGGGCAGAACCAGGGCGTGCAGTTCCCGATCGCGCGCGCTTACGCCCAGATGCGCGCCGCCGAGCTGCTGGTCCACGAAGGCTGCCGGAAGTTCGCCGCCGACCTGCCCTGTGGGGAGGAGGCGAACATGGCGAAAATGCTCGCCGCCGAGGCGTCCTGGGCGGCGGGAGAGGCGTGCATCCAGACGCATGGCGGCTTCGGCTTCGCCGAGGAGTACGACGTCGAACGCAAATTCCGTGAGACCAGGCTTTACCAGGTGGCGCCGATCAGCACGAACCTGATCCTGTCCTACGTCGCCGAGCACGTGCTCGGCTTGCCGCGGAGCTATTGATGCCGGCCCTCACCCGTCGCGCCAAGGGCGCGCCGAC
>JBDTFI010000263.1:0-4917 GCA_039938035.1 Acetobacteraceae bacterium
TCGGGTATGTCGATGCCGGGCGGTTGATGGATGGCGGCGCGGCGGCGGCGCGCCGCGCCCGCTGCGCCTGGTTCGCGGGTGCTCCGCCCGCCAACGCGGAGGTCCTGGCGGCCGGCGCGCACGGCGACGACTACGCGACGCTCGCCAACGCCTCGAGCAGCCCGGCCGTGATCACCTTGCGCGATCCGGGCGGACGGCAGGCCGCGCGCGTCTATCTGGCCCCGGCCACCACGGCGCGGGTCAACGGCCTGCCCACCGGGCCCTGGACAGCGGAGGTCGCCTTCGGCGAGCTTTGGAGCCGCGCCTGCGCGTCGTTCGTGGCGGGTGAGCGGGTGCTGGCCGCGCCAACGCCGGTGCCGCCTGGCGGCACGCTGACCATCGGGGCACATGCGCCCGACAACTGAGGAGATAAAACGTGGCCCACGCGACGACCGACGACGGAGTCCGGCTGCACTACGAGGAGACGGGGTCCGGCACGCCGGTGATCTTCGTCCACGAATACGCGGGCGATGCCAGGAGCTGGGAGCCGCAGCTTCGCCATTTCGGGCGGCGCTACCGCGCCGTCGCCTACAACGCGCGCGGTTATCCGCCCTCCGATGTACCGCCGGCGGCCACGTCCTACTCGCAGGTCCGGGCCGCCGACGACATCGCCGCCGTGCTGAACCACCTCGGGATCGCGGCGGCCCACGTCGTCGGCTTGTCGATGGGCGGCTTCGCGACGCTGCATTTCGGCTTTCGCCACGCGGCGCGCGCCCGGTCGCTGACCGTCGCCGGCTGCGGATACGGCGCCGAGCGCGACCAGCGCGCGCGCTTCCGCGCCGAGGTGGAGACTGTCGCCGGGTTCATCCGCGACCACGGCATGGCGGCGTTCGCGGAAAAATACGCGTATGGGCCGACGCGCGTGCAGTTCGAGAACAAGGACCCGCGCGGGTTCGCCGAGTTCAAGCGGATGCTCGGCGAGCACGACGCGCTGGGCGCGACCAACACGCAGCTGGGCGTGCAAGGGCAACGGCCCTCGCTCTACGATCTGGTGGACGACATGCGCCGCCTGACGGTGCCGACACTGGTCCTGACCGGCGACGAGGACTGGCCGTGCCTCACGCCGGCGCTGCTGATGAAGCGCGAGATCGCCAGCGCGGCACTCTCGGTGATGCCGAATTGCGGGCATGGGATCAACACGGAGGACCCCGACGAGTTCAACCGGATCGTCGGCGGGTTCCTGGCCCAGGTCGACGCCGGCCGCTGGCCGATGCGCGATCCGCGCGCGATGACGGTGTCGATCACCGGGATGCGGTGAGCGGAGGGACCATGCTGACGCTCTATCTCGCGCCCGGGTCTAGCTCGATGGCTCCGCATATCGCGCTGCACGAAATCGGGGTGGAATTCGAGCCGCGGCCGGTCTCCCTGGGCAGGAAGGGGACCCGCACGCCGGAATTTCTCGCGATCAACCCGGAAGGCAAGGTGCCGACCCTGCTGATCGACGGCCGGGCGCTGACCGAGGTGGCCGCCATCCTGTTCTATCTGGCGCGGCGCTTCCCGCAGGCCGCCTTGCTGCCCGCGGACGACGAAGGCGAGGCCCAGGCCGTCTCGTGGATGTCGTTCATCGCCGCGACGATCCATCCGGCGCGGAGCCGGGGGCCGGAGCACGCGAAGGAGGCGCTCGGGATCGCCGATAGCCGGCTGGGAGAGCGGGAATGGACACTTTCGCGCTATTCGATCGCGGACATTCACCTGTTCCGCCTGTATTGGCGGATCAGCAATTCCCTCAAGCTCGCGCCCGGGTCGTTTCCCAACCTATCCGCCCACTACGCGCGCATGATGGCGCGTCCGGCGGTGCGGCGGACCATCGAGATCGAGACAGCGATCGGCTACGATCTGCCGCCCTGAGCCCCGCTTATTCCGCTGCGGCGGTGACCGCCCGGCGCGGGCGGCGCATCAGGAACAGCAGCAGCAGCGGCGGGACGATGATGAACGCCATCAGGTGAAAATCGTTGTTGTAGGCGATGATCTGCGCCTGGCGCGTGATCTCGTCGTTCAATGCCACCGCGCCGGATCGCGTCATCGGGTTCCATAGCCGCGCAACCGTGCTGGAGCCTTGCAGGAGGCGATCGAACGGCGTGATCCCGGCGACAAGGCCAGCATGGGCGATCTGGGCGCTGCGCGTCAGCACCAGCGTGGTGACCGAGATCCCAACCGCTTGGCCGATGTTGCGAAAGAGGGCCTGCAACGCGGTCGCATCGCCCCGCAGGCTCGCCGGCAGGGTGACGAAGGCGACCACGGTCATCGGGTTGAAGATCAACCCCAGCGCCACGCCCTGGACGACCAGGGTGAGCATCATCTGCTCCTGCGTCACGTCGGGCGTCCAGTGGCTCATCGCGTTCAGCGACAACCCGAGAACGAGAAGGCCGCCCGCCATGATCGCCCGCTGGTCCACGTGATCGGCGAGCTTGCTCGCGACGAACATCGCCATCATGGTGCCGAGTCCGCGCGGGGCGAGCGCGATGCCCGCCGTGTACACCGGATAGCCCGCCAGGTCCTGCAAGTACGGCGCGAGCAGTGCCGAGGTCGCCAGCATCACCATCGAGATGAACAGGCTCATCAGCGCCGAGGCGATGAAATTGCGGTCGCGGAACACCGCCGGGTCCAGGAACCGTCGCTTTGCAGTCAACATATGGACCAGGAACAGGTACAGCCCCAGCCCGGCGAGCACCGCCTCGATGATGATCTCGGTGGAGCTAAACCAGTCCAGAATTTGGCCCCGATCCAGCAGCATCTGCAACGCGCCGATGCCGACCGCGAGCATGGTGAAGCCGCGCCAGTCGAAGCGCAGCTCGGGACGGATCGGGGCGCGCGGCATGAAGATCGCGAGGCCGGTGACGGACAGGATACCGAACGGCAAATTCACGTAGAACACCCACCGCCAGTTGTACAGGTCCGTGAGATAGCCGCCGAGCGTCGGCCCCATGATCGGCCCCAGCATCACGCCGGAACTGAAGATCGCCATCGCGTGGGCGCGGCGGTGGAACGGATAGATGTCGAGCATGGTCGCCTGCGACAGCGGCACCAACGCCGCGCCGCACATGCCCTGGAGGATGCGGAAGCCCACCATCTCGCGCAGCGACTGTGCCGCGCCGCACAGCATCGAGGCGCAGGTGAAGCCGATCACGCAGCCGATGAACAACTGCTTTCGCCCGAAGCGCACCGCCATCCATCCCACCGGCGCCGTCATGATCGCCGCGGCGATCACGTAGGATGTCAGAACCCAGGTGACCTCGTCCTCGTTCGCCGACAACGAGCCACGCATGTAGGGGAGCGCGACGTTGGCGATGGCGGCATCCAGCACCTGCATCAAGGTCGCCATCATGACGCAGAGCGTGATGATCGAGCGATGCGGGACAGTGGGCTCGGCCTGCGGCATATCGGCCAGTCTGGCGCGCCGGGCCGGGTTGCGCCAGATGTCCGGGACGGCGGGCGCCGGTCAGTCGCCGACGATGGGCGCCGGGGGATTTAGGCTGACGCTCTCGATCAGATCGATCAGCACGTCGACCGCTATCTGGCGGTCGAAGCCGGCCTTCACGGCCTCGTCCAGCAGCGCGTTGAGGCGCGGCGTCATCCAGTCATGCAACGGCGTGTCGGACACGGCTCCTCCTCCACCGCCGGCTTGGCCCGGTCAAGCCTTTGCGTCACAATGCATCCGCATCCAAGGAGGCTTTCGATGGGCGTGACGGCAGAGCTTTCGGCATTCAGCGCCGGCCTGACACTGGGGAAGCTGCCGCCTGAGGTGGCGACGCGCGCGCGCTTCCTCGTGCTCGATCTGGTCGGCAACATCGTCCGCGCACGCAACGATGCCGAGAGCACACCCTCGTTCCTCTCGGCCGCACGGGCGATGGGCATGGCGGGCGGAAGCTGCGGCGTGTTCGGCGACGCCGCCCGCTACACGCCGGCCGGCGCGGCGTTCCTGAACGGCGCGCTCGGCCACTCGCTCGATTTCGACGACACCCATGCGGCCGGCAGCCTGCATCCGGGCGCCCCGGCCATCTCCGCGGCGCTGGCAGCCGGAGAGATGGCAGGCGCTTCCGGTGCGGATGTGTTGGCGGCGATCGTCGCCGGCTATGAAGTGACGTGCCGCGTCGCGCTCGCATTGCCGGCGGGCGCGCACTACGACCGTGGCTTTCACCCGACCGCCACCTGTGGCGCATTCGGCGCCGCCGCCGCCGCTGGCCGTGTGTTCGGCCTCGACGCCGAGCAGATCGCCGGGGCGCTGGGGACGGTCCTCAGCCAAGCCGCCGGCAGCCTCCAGTTCCTGGTCAATGGCGCCTGGACCAAGCGCTTTCAGGTCGGTTGGGCGGCACTGAACGGGCTGATGGCGGCCACCTTGGTACGGGAGGGCTTCAAGGGCGCGGCCGAGGCGCTGGAAGGGCGGCACGGCTTCATGCGCGCCTATGCGCCGAACCCGACGCCGGAGCGCGCACTACTTGGCCTGGGCCAGGAGTTCGAGCTGATGGCGACCGCGGTGAAGCCCTACCCGTCCTGCCGCTACGGCCACGCCGGCATCGACGCCGCTCTCGCGCTGCGCGCCGAGCACCATCTGGGTGTCGAGGAGATCGAACAGGTGACGCTCGGCCTGCCGCGATCGGGGATGATGCTGATCGGCGAACCGGCCGAAAAGAAGGCCGACCCGCGCAACGTGGTCGACGGACAATTCAGCGGCCCGTTCGTCATCGCCTGCGCGCTCGCCAAGGGACACATGGGTTGGGACAGTTACGGTCTGCTCGAAGACCCGGACATCCGCCGCCTGCTGCCCCGCGTCGCGTGCGTGATCGACCCCGAGATCGAGGCGGAGTTTCCCGCCAACATGTCGGGCAAGGTGACGATACGCGCGCGCGGGAAGGAGTTCATCCGCAAGGTGGTGGTGCC
>JBDTFI010000264.1:0-3050 GCA_039938035.1 Acetobacteraceae bacterium
CCGGCACGGTGGTCAGCGGCATCGTCCTCTGGATCAGCAACAGCGAAACGATATCGGGCATATCGCAGACGCTCGTGAGCTACGTCATCGTGCCGCGGTTCCTCGGCCTGTCGCTGGGCTTCGTCTATGCCCTGGTGCTGACGGCGCTGCTTTGGTACGTGCTGACCTTCACCCCGGTCGGACAGCGATTGCTGTTCGTCGGGCGGGGCCGGCGGGTCGCGCGGCTGTCGGGGTTGAACGTCGAGCGGCTGCGCTTCGGCGCGTTGCTGTCGGGCTCGCTTCTGGCGGCGGTCGCGGGCGTGCTCTACGCTGGAACCAGCGGCGCGGCCGACCCAAGTTCGGGAGACACGTTCCTGCTGCCCGCGTTCGCAGCGGCGTTCCTGGGCTCGACCGCCATCGCGCCGGGGAGGTTCAATGCGTGGGGATCGTTCGCGGCGGTGTATTTCCTGGTGACCGGGATCAACGGCCTGTCGCTCCTCGGCATCCAGGTGTTCATCCAGGATTTGTTCTACGGCGGGGCGTTGATCATCGCCGTGGCGCTGTCCTCGCTCGTGCGCCGCGCCGAGCGGCGGGAGCGCGATATCGCGAAGGAGGCGGATTGACCCGCATGTTGCAAATTGCCTTCGACATCGGCGGGACGTTCACCGACTTCGCGCTGTTCGATCCATCGAGCGGACGGGTCGAGATCTGGAAGGTGCTGACCACCCAGCTTGAGCCCGCGCGGGCGGTGATCGAGAGTCTGGTGGAACGCATCGGCGCCGGGTCGCTTCCGGTCCGTGAGGTGTCGGGCGTGCTGCATGCGACGACGATCGCCACCAACGCCATCCTCGAACGCAAGGGCAGCCGGACCGCGCTGGTCACCACCGCGGGATTCCGTGACGTTCTGCTGATCGGGCGACAGAAGCGCTACGACACCAACAATCTGCATCTGGACAAGCCGACGCCGCTGCTGGAGCGGGCCGACATTTTCGAGGTGACGGAGCGGCTCTCGCCCGATGGGTCGGTGATCGCCGCGCTGGACGACGCGGCGGCGCGGAGCGTGGCTGGGCGCATCCGCGCCGGCGGGTATCGATCGGTCGCGATCGTGTTCCTGCACGCCTATGCCAATCCGGCTCACGAACAGCGCATGGCGGAGGTTCTCGCCGACGTGGCGCCTGATGTCGACATCACGATTTCCTCGGTGATCTCGCCGAAATTTCGCGAGTACGAACGCACCAGCACGACCGTGGCCAACGCCTATATCAAACCTCTGGTGGAGGGCTATCTGAGTGCGCTGCAAGGCTCACTGCGCGAACTCGGCATCGGCGCCGACGTGTCGATCATGCAGTCGAACGGCGGGCTGGTGTCCTCCGAACTCGCGCGTGCCTATCCGATCCGCATCGTCGAATCGGGGCCTGCCGCGGGGGTGCTGCTGTGCGCCGAGGTCGGGCGCGAGGAGGGGTTCGCCCATGTCATGAGCTTCGACATGGGCGGCACCACGGCAAAGCTCGGGGCGATCGACGACGGCGCGCCAGCGGTGACGCCGACCTTTGAAGTGGACATGGTCGGCTATCGCAAGGGCAGCGGGTTGCCGCTGAACGTGATGGCGATCGAGTTGCTGGAGATCGGCGCCGGCGGCGGCAGCCTGGCGCGCACCCGGATGGGGCTGATCACCGTCGGCCCGGACAGTGCCGGGGCGGAGCCCGGGCCGATCTGCTATGGGCGCGGCGGCACCGACCCGACGATCACCGACGCCAATCTGGTGCTCGGCTATCTGGACCCGGCGTTCTTCAACGGCGGCGCGATGCAACTGGATGCCGCCGCCGCGGCCGACGGCATCGCGCGCGACGTGGGGGCGCCGCTGGGCCTGTCATTGCACGAAGCCGCGTGGGGCATCCACTCGGTCGCCAACGCGAATATGGAGCGAGCGATGCGCATCGTCTCCATCGAGCGCGGACGCGATCCGCGACGCTATGCGCTGGTGGCGTTCGGCGGCGCCGGCCCGGTGCATGCCGGGCGGCTCGCGCACGCGCTCGACATTCCGCGGGTGATCGTGCCGCGCGGCGCCGGGGTGGGATCGGCGCTCGGCCTTCTGGTGGCGGAACGCAAGATCGATATCGGGCTGACCCGCGTGGTGCGCCTGGACGGCACCGCGCAGGCGGCGATCACGGCGATCTTCGCCGAGCTGGAACAGCGGGTGATGGCGGAGGCGCGGCGGATGCAAGGTGAAGGCGACATCGCGCTGCGGCGGAGTGCTTCGATGCATCATGTCGGCCAGGGCTACGAAATCCGCGTCGAGCTTCCCGGTTCCCCGGTGGGTGGCGACGACGAGACGGCCATGCGCACCGCGTTCCATGCGCGCTACAAGCAGGAGTACGGCTACGTCGACCCTGAGTCGGCGATCGAGGTGACGGATTGGTACCTGATCGCCGTCATCGTCGGCAGCCGCGCCGGAAGCACGTTGCGCCTCGATGGTGCCGGCCGAGGTGGTGCGGCGGTGATCGGCCGTCGCCCCGCCTGGTTCCCGGAAACCGGCGGGATGACCGAGTGCCGGGTCATCGACCGCTATGCCATGCCGCCGGGCGAGGTATTCGCCGGGCCGGCGCTGGTCGAGGAGCGGGAATCGACCACCGTGGTGCGGCCCGGCGACACCGCCTCGATCAGTGCGCGCGGCAATCTGATCATCGATATCGGGAGGCCGCGATGAGCGTCGTCGATCCGGTGACGCTGACGGTGGTGTGGGCGAACCTGGTCTCGATCGTCGAGGAGATGGGCGGCGCGTTGCGGCGCACCGCATTCTCCGAAGCCGTGCGCGAGGGCGAGGATTTCTCCACCGGCCTGTTCGATGCCGCCGGACGACTGGTGGCGCAAGGCAATTTCACCCCGGGTCATCTTGGGGCGATGCCGTACGTGGTGCGAAACGTGCTGGCCTACGTGCCGCTGGAACGGTTGGCGCCGGGCGACATGCTGGCGACCAACGACGCCGCGATGGGGGGCGGGCACTACCCCGACTTCTTTTTGGTGGCGCCGGTGTTCGAGGGCGCCACATTGCTCGGCTACGTCGTGACCAC
>JBDTFI010000265.1:0-3543 GCA_039938035.1 Acetobacteraceae bacterium
CCGCGGGCTTCGCGCGCGGGATGGAATTGCGCGCCCCCTACACGCTGTTCGCCGAGGGCTGCCGGGGCTCGCTGTCGAAGTGGCTGATGGCGCGCTTCAACCTGCGCGACGGCGCCGATCCGCAGACCTACGCGATCGGGGTGAAGGAGCTGTGGGAGGTGCCGGCGGAGAACCACAAGCCCGGCCTGGTCGAGCATACGATCGGCTGGCCGCTCGACCTCGGAACGTATGGCGGATCGTTCCTCTACGAGTTCGGCGCCAACCTGGTTTCGTTCGGTTTCGTCATCGGGCTGGACTACAGGAATCCTTGGCTCAACCCGTTCGAGGAGATGCAGCGGTTCAAGACGCACCCGGCGATACGCGCCCGCTTCGAGGGTGGGCGGCGGGTGTCGTATGGCTCGCGCGCGCTCAGCGAGGGCGGATACCAGTCGTTGCCGCATCTGATCTTCCCCGGCGGCGCGCTGATCGGCGATGCGGGCGGCTTCCTCAACGTGCCGAAAATCAAGGGCACGCACGCGGCGATGAAGTCGGGAATGCTGGCGGCCGAGGCCGTGGCCGAGGCGCTGGCCGGCGGGCGGCCCGCGGACCTCACGGCTTATCCCGCGGCACTACGCTCGAGTTGGCTGTGGGACGAACTGCGCCTGGTCCGCAATGTCCGCCCGGGATTCGCGAAGTTCGGGCTGCTGGGCGGCCTGGCCAACGCGGCGCTCGACACCTACGTGTTGCGCGGCAAGTCGCCGTGGACGCTGCATACGCGCCACCCCGACAACACCACCCTGATCGCGGCCGACAAGGCGCCGCGCATCACCTACCCCCGCCCGGACGGAACGCTGACCTTCGATCGGCTGTCCTCAGTGTTCATCAGCAACACCAATCACGAGGAAAACCAGCCGGCGCACCTGCATCTGCGCGATCCGGCGAAGGCGATCACGGTGAACTGGGACGAGTACCGAAGCCCGGAGACCCGTTATTGTCCGGCGGGCGTCTACGAGATCGTCGGCGCCGAGGAGGGCCAGCCGCGCTTGCAGATCAACGCGCAGAACTGCGTCCATTGCAAAACCTGCGACATCAAGGACCCGACGCAGAACATCGACTGGGTGGTGCCCGAAGGCGGCGGCGGGCCAAATTACCCCGGTGGCATGTAACGAGCCCGGCGTGAGGATCAATTTCCGGTGACAAGACCGGCGTGGCTGGACTAGCGTCAGACCATGCCTCATCACCGCCCCGCGATCCTCGGGATTGCCTTGCTCTGCGCGACATTCCTGACCTCCACCCTGGCGCCCGAGCAGGCCCGCGCCGCGACCGCCGATGCCTCCGGGCTTTACGCGGATTACCTGAGCGCGCGGTTCGCGGCGGCGCAGGACGATTCGGCGACGGCGGCCGAGTATTATCTGCGCGCGCTGGAGCAAAACCCGGAGCAGGCCGATCTCCTGCGCCACGCGTTCCTCGCCAGCGCGCTGAGCGGCCGGGTGGAGGCCGCCGGGCTGGCACGACTGCTGCCCGATGACGCGTTGGCGGAGCTCTGGCTGGCCGGGGCGGCGGCGAAGGACGGTGACTGGGCCGGCGTGAAGAGGCGGGCCGAGGCACTGGGACGCGACAAGCTGGCCGACAACCAGTTGGCCAAGGTTCTGCGCCCGTTGCTACTGGCCTGGGCCGAGCAGGCGCAAGGGCGCACCGCCGCGGCACTCGCGACGCTGAGCCCGTTGGCGGCCCAGGGTCAGTTCCACGCTCTGTTCGCGCTGCACCAGGGACTGATCGCCGATCTGGCCGGGCAGGAGACCCTGGCGGCAACGGCGATGGCGCAAGCGCGCGACGTTGACGGCCCCCCGGGCCTTCGCCTCGCGCAGATGCTGGCGAGCTTCGATGCGCGCCACGGGCGTCAGGCGGCGGGTCTGGGCGAACTGGGGCAGGCGGGGGCGGGGGCGCCGGAGATCGCGCTGGCTCTGCCCGCGCTGTCGGAGCGGATGGCGAACCCGGCGGTACGCGACGCCAAGGACGGGATCGCCGAGGCATTCCTCGCCGCCGCCGGATCACTGCGGATGGACGACCACGGTCAGCCGGCGATGCTGCTGCTCCGCATCACGCTCACTCTGCGGCCCGACTTCGCGGCGGCGCAGCTGCTCAGCGCGGGGATCGAGGAGGAGCGCGAGCAGCCGGAGGCGGCGGGGCGGACGCTCGACGCGGTCATCACGACCGATGATCCGCTGGCGCCGCTGGCGCGGCTGCATCGCGCCGAACTGGCCGTGCAGACGGGCGACACCGACGCCGCACTGGCCGCGTTCGACGCGCTGGCGCGGGAATGCCCACACAGCGCGCTGCCGCTGGTACGCAAGGCGGAGGTGTTGCGCGCCACCGGGCGGTTCGCCGAGGCGGTCGGCGTGTACGACGAGGCGATGGCGTGGGAACCCAAGCCGAACTGGGCGTTGTTTTATGAACGCGGCGTGGCGCGCGACCAGGCGCACGACAGAACCGGCGGGGAGGCGGATATGCGAAAGGCGCTGGAACTGGCGCCCGATCAGCCTTTGGTCCTGAACTATCTCGGCTATTCCTGGGCTGAGCGCGGCGAGCATCTCGACGACGCGCGGCGAATGATCGAGGCCGCCGTGCAGGCCGAGCCGCAAGACGGGGCGATCATCGACAGCCTTGGCTACGTGATGCTGCGCCAGGGCGATGTGGCGGATGCCGTGCGGACGCTGGAGCGCGCGACCGAACTGGTGCCCGACGACGCGACGGTGAACGGCCACCTCGGCGATGCCTACGCGGCGGCCGGGCGGAGGCTGGAGGCGGGCTATGAGTGGCGGCGCGCCCTTCTGCTGCACCCGGAGCCGGACGAGGCGGAGCGGCTGAAGGCGAAGCTCGACCTGCCGCCGCGGCAATCGGCCTCGGCGGTGGCGCCGCCGCGGTAGCGCCACTGGAAGCCCCCGTCGCCTTTCCCCACATCGGATTGGCGATCGTGAAGGAGGGCGAAAATGGTCATCTCCGACGTGTTGCGGATCAAGGGACACAGCGTCGCCGCGGTGCTGCCTGACGAGAGCATCCAGGCGGTGGTGCGCAAGCTCGCCGATCTGCGCATCGGCGCCGTCGTCGTTCAGGACAGATGGCAGAAGCTGGTGGGGATCTTCAGCGAGCGCGACCTGGTCAGGCTGCTGGTCGGCGAGGGCAAGGCCGTGCTCGATCGCCGGGTCGGCGATCTGATGACCGACGCGGTCATCACCTGTCATTCCGCGGACCGGATCGATTCGGTGCTGAAGGTAATGACCATGCACCGGGTGCGCCACGTTCCGGTGGTGGACAACGGCGCGCTGGTCGGCATCGTGAGCATCGGCGATCTGGTAAAGCATCGGATGGACGAGAAGGAGATGGAGGCGGGCGTGCTGCTCGAGATCGCGCGGATGCGTGTCTAGGAGGCGGGCGCGGATGCGCGTCTAGGAGGCGGGCGCGGATGCGAGCCTAAGCAGATTCCGGTTGGTTGACCAACGGGCAGGTTTTGCGATTCGCTGTCGGCACCGATTTGGATGGGTGCGGCATGGGCGGAAAGTCTCC
>JBDTFI010000266.1:0-3894 GCA_039938035.1 Acetobacteraceae bacterium
GCCGCGCTGTCGGGCGCGGTGCAGGTGCCGGTGAACGATCCGCTGCTGCTGGTGCCGGCAATGGCGGCGGCGACGGAGAACCTCGGCTTCGGCGTCACCTGCACGCTGTCCTACGAGCATCCGTACCCCTTCGCCCGCCGCATGAGCACGCTCGATCACCTGACGAACGGGCGCATCGGCTGGAACGTCGTCACCGGCTACCTGAACAGCGCGGCGAAGGGCGTGGGGATGGCGCGTCAGGAGGGTCACGACACGCGCTACGAGATCGCCGAGGACTACATGCAACTGGTCTACAAGCTATGGGAGGGAAGCTGGGAGGATGGCGCCGTGCTGCGCGACAAGGCGAGCGGGCGGTTCGCCGATCCCGCGCGCATCCATAAGGTCGAGCACGACGGCCCGTATTTCCGCCTGTCCGCCATCCACCTCGCGGAGCCCTCGCCGCAGCGCACGCCGCTGCTCTATCAGGCCGGGGCATCCAAGCGCGGCCGGCAATTCGCCGCCCAACATGCCGAGTGCGTCTTCATCAACGGCCCCTCCAAGCAGGTGATCGGCCCGATCGTCGCCGATCTTCGCAAGCGCGCGGCCGAAGCCGGACGCGATCCGGCGGAGTTGCTGATCTTCAACATGATGACCATCATCACCGACACCACGCCGGCGCGCGCGCGGGCCAAGCACGAAGACTACCTCAACTACGTCAGCACCGAGGGCGCATTGACGCTCATGTCGGGTTGGACCGGCATCGACTTCTCCCGCCTCGGACTCGACGAGGTCGTGCGCTTCGACGAACACGACGCGATGACATCGGCGCTGGAGGCGTTCACCATCGCCGACCCGACGCGCCAATGGACGGTGCGCGAGATCGCCCATCACGCGGCGATCGGCGGACGTGGGCCGGTGGTGGTGGGCGACCCGTGCGAGGTTGTCGATGAATTGCAGTCCTGGGTTGAGGAAACCGATGTGGACGGGTTCAACCTCGCTTATGCGGTCACGCCGGAGACCTTCGTTGACTTCGTCGAACTGATCGTGCCGGAGCTTCAGCGGCGGGGCGTCTACAAGACCGATTATGCGCCCGGGACGCTGCGCGAGAAGCTGTACGGCCCCGGCCGCGCCCGCCTGCCGGCGAGCCATCCGGCGGCGCGGGTGCGGGTATAGGAGAAGACGCATATGGACGCAGCCACGCTCCGCGCCCTTCAAGCCCCCATCAAGCAACACTACCGCGACCATCCCGACGACGCGCGCATCGCCGCGCGCGCCGAGGCGCGGCTGGATGCCGGCGGCATCGCCTGCGTCGTCGCCACCGCGCACGGCGACGTCACCGCCGGATTGCACAAGGCCGCCGGGGGGACCGGGACGCAGGCGTGCTCGGCCGACATGCTGCTCGACGCGCTGGTGGCCTGTGCGGGCACCACGTTGCGCGCCGTCGCCACGGCAATGAGCATTCCCGTGCGCGGCGGGCGCATCGTCGCCGAGGGCGTGTGGGACGTGCGCGGCACGCTCGGCATCGACCGTGCGACGCCGGTCGGCCTGACCGACATCACGCTGCGCTACGAGCTAGATACCGACGCCGAGCCCGACAAGCTCGCCCGCCTGATCGACACCACGGAACGGTACTGCGTCATCCTGCAAACGCTCCGGACTCCGCCCCGCGTGGTCCTGGAGCGCGGGGCATGATGGCGGGACGGCGCAGCGTGTGCGTCGGCGCGGGGGCGGCGATCGCGAGCGGCATCCTGGGTGCGGGGCCGGCATGCGCCGACGACGCGACCGTCCGCATCGGCCAGGGTGCGCTGCGTGGTCAGGCATCTGGCGGTGTTCTCGCATTTAAGGGCATACCCTATGCCGCGCCGCCCGTCGGCAAGCTGCGCTACCGCTCGCCCGAACCGGGGGTGCCCTGGGACGGCGTGCGCGACGCGACCATGGCCGGAGCGGCCTCCATTCAGACGTTGGGTGGCGCCGCTGCGTGGCTCTATGAATCCGCGCAGCCGCAAAGCGAGGACTGCCTCTACCTCAACGTCTGGACGCCGGGCCTGGATGGGCGCCGCCCGGTCATGGTCTGGCTCCACGGCGGTGCTTGGCGCACCGGGCATGGCGCGGTCGTGGGTACCAACGGCACGGCGCTCGTGGCGCGGGGCGACGTCGTGGTGGTCACGCTGAACTACCGTCTCGGCGCCCTCGGCTGGCTCGCGCATCCCGATCTGCGCGATCCCGAGACCGGCGCGTTCGCCAATTGGGGCTTGCAGGACCAGATCGCCGCGCTGCGCTGGGTGGCCGCGAACATCGCGGCGTTCGGCGGTGATCCCGCCAACGTCACCTTGTTCGGCCAGTCGGCGGGCGGCTCCAGCACCGCCTCGATCGTGCAGAACCCCGATAATGCGGGTCTCGCGCACAAGGCGATCATCGAGAGCGGCTCGCTGCACGGCGCCCCCGCGTTCCCCGAACCGGCGACCGCCGCCGCCTACGCCGAAGCGCTCGCCCAACGCCTGTCCACCTCGGTCGCCGGCCTGCGCGACGTGCCGGCGCAGCATTTGCACGACACGGAACTCGCGTTGAGCCGCGATCCCGCGCTGGTCCGCCGGCTCGGCCGCGCGCCGGTGCTGCCGGTTCGCGACGGGATCGTGCTGAAGGAGTGGCCGCGCGACGCGGCGTTGCCGCCGATCCCGCTGCTGATCGGCACGACGCGCGACGAGGGCGTGTTCTGGTTCGATCTCATCGGACCAGACGGGCACCTGGTTCCGGGCCTCAAGCCACCTGCCGACCAGGCGCAACTCGTGTCGATGACCGCCGATCTGACGGCGATCTACCAGCCCGAATCCAAAGCCGCGCCCGGGTCGGTCGTCGCCCGCTACCAGCAGGACGCCGTGTCGCGTGGCGAACCGACCGATCCCAGGAGCGTCTTCATCAGCCTCTACACCGACGCGGTGTTTCGCCTGCGCGCGCTGGCCTACGCCCAGCGCCACGCGGGCGCCGGCAATCCGACATTCCTCTACGAGTTCGCCCATCCCCTCGCGCCGCCCGCGCACGGAACGCCGCACACGGCGGAGATACCGTTCGTGTTCGCCACCTACGCCGACCCGTTCTTCGCCGACAAGGTGGGACACGGGGACGCGGGGGCGCGCGTCTCGACGCTCATGCTGGATTCGTGGGCGAGTTTCGCGCGGATGGGGGTGCCCGCCGCCGGCTGGGCAAGAATGGAGCCCGACGGTAGCAACGTGAACGTCCTCGGCGCGCCGGGCGTGCTCCATTCCGTGACCGCGTCGGTGCGTCCCGGGCAACTCGCCGCCTGGAAATCCGCCTGAGACAGCGCGGCGCCAATCCGCCCTTCGCGGTTGTCGTCGCCGTCACCGCCGTCGGCACCTTGGGGATGCACCTCATCATCCCGGCGCTGCCGGCGACGGCGCAGGCGTTGCGCGTCTCCGAGCCGGCGATCCAGCTCACCATCACGCTGTACCTGGTGGGTCTGGCGGTGGGGCAGCTGCTGTACGGCCCGCTTTCGGATCGCTTCGGGCGCCGCCCGACCCTGATCGGCGGCCTCGTTCTGTTCACCGCCGCCGGCATCCTGACCGCGATCGCGCCGAGCGCGGAAACCCTGATCGCGGCGCGCGTCGTGCAGGCATTGGGCGGTTGCGCCGGGCTGGTGCTCGGGCGCGCAATCGTGCGCGATTCTGCGACCGCGGATCGCGCGGCGGCGCAACTCGCGCTGCTCACGCTGGTGATGTCGATGGCGCCGGCGATCGCGCCGGCCATCGGCGGCTACGCGACCGCCTGGGCTGGCTGGCGCGCGGGTTTCGTCATGCTGGCGGTCATCGGCATGGCGGCGACGATTGCGGCCGTGCTGTTCCTGCCGGAGACCAACGAGGGCACCGGCGCGCCGCGTTCCATGCTGATGCCGTCGCTGCG
>JBDTFI010000267.1:0-2530 GCA_039938035.1 Acetobacteraceae bacterium
CCACCTCGTGCTTCAGGCATTGCTGGTACAGCGTATGAAGAATGGCGTGACCGGTGCGGTCGGCGGCGGCGCAGGCGCGCCGAGCCGGTTCCTTGCCATAATCCTTCATGTGGCCGCCGAACGGGCGCTGGTAGATCTTCCCCTCCTCGGTGCGGCTGAAAGGGACGCCGAAATGTTCCAGTTCGTAGACCGCCGGGACTGCCTCGCGGCACATGTACTCGATGGCATCCTGGTCGCCGAGCCAGTCCGACCCTTTCACGGTGTCGTACATGTGCCAGCGCCAATTGTCCTCGTCCATGTTGGCGAGCGAGGCGCTGATGCCACCCTGCGCGGCGACGGTGTGGCTGCGTGTCGGGAAGACTTTGGTGATGCACGCGGTCTTCAGCCCGGCCGCACCCATGCCGAGCGTCGCGCGCAGACCGGACCCGCCGGCGCCGACCACCACCACGTCGTAGGTGTGGTCAACGAAGCTGTAGGCGGCGCGCGACGGCGTGGCGATCGCGTCCATGAACCCTCCTTAAAGTCCCAGACGCAGCGCCGCGACGATGCAGAGCAGCGCGGCGACGATGCAGACGCCGCGCTGCACCAGCAGCATCGCGATGCGGATCGCGTCATTCTGGACGTAATCCTCGACGACCACCCGCAGCCCCAGTTCCATGTGCCAGAAGGTCGCGATGATCAGGCACAGGATCAGGACCAGCGGCACCGGCGCGTGCAGCCAGGCGATCATGCCGGCCCGCGTGGTGCCTTCAAGGCTGATGACCGAGGCGATGAACCACAGCGTCAGCGGCACCAGCGCGATCGCGGTCACCCGCTCGGCGATCCAGGCGCCGGAGCCGTGACGGGCCGAACCAAGTCCGCGCGCGCGTTTCAGCTCGGAGCGCCGGATGTCGACGCCGAGAGCCTTCTCCGGAGGGATCCTGTCACTTGGCATCACCACACCAGCAAGCCGACGATCCACACGATCAGCGTCGCCACGACCGTCGCGGCGATAACGAGCCAGCCGGTGATGCGGTAGGTCCGGTTCTCGAATCCTGGGCGCACGGGCTCCTGCTGGGCCTGGGCGCTGAACCCCCGGCCCGTGTCCCACACGAGGTGGCGGATGCCCTGAAAGAAATGCAGCAGCAGCGCCGCCGTCCAGCACAGCAGCAGGAACACGCCGAAGCCCGAGCCAAGGAAGTCCTGCACCGTCGCGAAGGCGGAATCGGACGCGGCGGCCGCCACGAGCCACCAGACCATGAGCAGCGCACCGACCGACAAGCCGACGCCGGTGACGCGGTGACTGATCGACAGCGCCATGCTGATCGGCCAGCGATAGACTTGCAGATGGGGCGACAGCGGCCGGTTGACCAGCTTTCCGTCACTCCTGCGCGCCACCATCAGCGCGTCGCGGACGTCCTTCACGGATGCCTTCTCTCCGCGGCCCGATCGGGGAACACGTCAATACCGAGCCGTCGCGGTTCCTTACGCGCGCCGTCACGCAGGGTCAACGCGGCGGCCTAGAATCCCACCCGGTCGCCACCCTTGAGGTGCAGGAGCGCGCGTGCCTCCGCTGGTGTCGCGATCTCCAGGCTCAGTTCCTCCAGGATGCGACGGATCTTGCCGACCTGCTCGGCATTCGACGTCGCCAGCTTGCCCTTGCCGATGTACAGGCTGTCCTCCAGCCCGACGCGGACGTTGCCGCCCAGGATACCGGCCATCGTGGTGAACGCCATCTGATGGCGCCCGGCGGCGAGCACCGACCAGACATAGGCGTCGCCGAACAGCCGATCGGCGGTTTCCTTCATGAACATCAGATTGCGCGGCTCGGCGCCGATGCCGCCCAGGATGCCGAAGATCGTCTGCACGAACAGCGGCGGCTCGACGATCTTGCGCTCGAGGCAGTAGGCGAGGTTGTAGAGATGACCGACATCGTAGCACTCGAACTCGAAGCGCGTGCCGTGCGTCTTGCCGAGCCGCTCCACGATGCTCGCGATGTCGCGGAACGTGTTGCGGAAGATGTGATCGTCCGTCCGTTGCAGATACGGCTGCTCCCACTCGTGCTTCCACGTCTTCACGCGGTCGCCCGCGTGAGAGATGTTGAAGTTCATGCTGCCCATGTTGAGGCTGCACATCTCCGGCTTCGCCGCCAGCGGCGCGGCGAGGCGGTCATCGAGCGTCATGTTCAGCCCGCCACCGGTGGTGATGTTCACCACGGCATCGGTGCTCTGCTTGATGGTGGGAAGGAAGCGCATGAACACGGCGGGATCGGGCGTCGGCGCGCCGGTCAATGGGTCGCGCGCGTGCAGATGGATGATCGCCGCTCCCGTCTCCGCCGCCTCGATCGCGGAGCGCGCGATCTGTTCCGGGGTGATCGGAAGATGCGCCGACATGCTGGGCGTGTGGATCGCGCCGGTGATAGCACAGCTGATGATGACCTTGTCCATCATGGCGTCCCCTTGAATTCCCCCCGCGCGTGGTGGCGTCGCATATGCGCTTCAAGCGGGCCGGGAATGGCGCGCTCCGCGGCGTCGGCGAGCTGGTTCTCGTG
>JBDTFI010000268.1:0-4539 GCA_039938035.1 Acetobacteraceae bacterium
GCCACCGCATGGATGTCCCACTGGCTCAATGACCCTCTCCCCGCCCTCGGTGGCGCGCGGCCCATCGATCTCATGGACACCATGGAGGGCCAGACCCTCGTATCCACGACGCTCGCGCAGCTGCAGAGCGGGGCGTACGCTTGAACCACGCGGTCTGGCGGATCGCGACCGACACACCGACCTACGAGGCCAACGATCTTTCGGGAGCAGGCGCCAAGGCGACCGGTGGCCGTTGGAACGCGGCCGGCCTGCCGATCACCTATACGTCGCAAACCCGAGCATTGGCCTGCCTGGAGACTGTGGTCCACCTCAACGCCGGCGGCCTGCCCCTCAACCGCTACTTGGTCGAGGTGAGCATCCCCGACCCGGTCTGGGCGAGTGCGTGGACGGAGAGCGCCTCCACCCTGCCGGTCGGATGGGACGCCGAACCGGCCGGCCGCGCGAGCATCGGGTTCGGGACCGACTGGACGCGAGCGGGAGGGTCTGCACTTCTCATCGTCCCCTCGGTGATCGTGCCGGAGGAATTCAACGTCCTCGTCAACCCGCTGCACGCCGACAGCGCGCTCATCACCGCCGTCAAGGTCCGCAAATGGCTCTACGATCCCCGGCTGACAAGGATCTCTTGACGACACGCCGCGCGCACGTGCTGTGGTTTAGTCTAAATCGTCGGTGGAGTCCGCACGAAGCTCAGAGGGCGGCGCGTCCATGATGCTGCAAGCACAGCATTCCAAACGGTGAGCGCGCGTCGGTCTGTGAGGCGCAAACTCCGGAGGTTGGAGTGCCCCTTGTGGACCCGGCGCAGCGGTTCGATGCCGCCGATGGTGATCGCCGCGTTCCTGCACCGCTTGAGGCCGAGCATCCGAGCAGGCCGCTGAGTTGCCCCTGATTTCCCTGGACACCGATTTGTCCGATCGGAGGCAGATAGATATGGTGAAGTCCAGCATGAGCAGGATCATGCGAAATGATGTGGCTGATGGGCCTGTGAGCAACGAGGGCGGGCGGAGCCCGTCCGCGCTGTCTACAGGCCACAATGGCGCGGCGGCGGGGTGTGGGTCGAATGGACCGCTGGCACCGGGCCAACGCTGGAGCGTGAGCCGCAAGCGCGAGGTGGTGCTTCGCCTGCTGCGGGGTGAGGCCGCCGAGGATTTCTCGCGCGAGCTTGGCCTGCTGCTCTACAAGCTCGAGCGCTGGCGGCAGATGGCCGAAGCCGCGCTGGAGGCACATTGAAGGAACGCGAGACGGAGGCGGCGAGTGGTGAGCTCGCCACGCCCATGCAGCGGATCGGCGAACAGAGCATGGAGAACGAGCTGCTGCGCTCTCGCATCGAGCGCTCCAACCCTTTGGCCCGCGGGAGGTCGCGGTGATGGCGGCGGCGACTTCACCGACCACCGGCCGCCGCTATGGCATCGCCCAGGTCTGGAGGTGCACGGTCACCCTTCTATGCTGACGGACAGCGGGCCGACGCCACGGCGCCAGTCCCGGCGCAGCGTCGCGGACCGAAGCCGGCGGTGTCCGACGGCGCCCTACTGGCGGCGATCCGCGCCGATCTGGCCCGCTCGCCCTGGCACGGCGAGGGCCATTGCAAGGCTGGGCCAGGCTGCGCGTGATGGACGCCATCCGGGTCGCGCGCAAACGGGTGCTGCGGCTGATGCGCGAGAACGCCCTGCTGTCGTCGCATCGCGCCCACACGCGCGACGAGGCGCCGCACGACCGTCACATCATCACCGAGGCGCCGAACATCATGTGGACGGAGTTGGCCAAGGTCCCGGCGGCGAAGTCGGTGGAAAGCCAGCGGAGGGGACGGGCGCGACCCAGGTCGCCACCGTCCAGGGCGGCAAGGTCTGTTCGGCGTCGTCGAGCACTGGGGCGCCGAAGCGTTGGGCTGGCCGTTGCCAAGCGCGGCGACCGTTACGCCGCCGTGCAGGTCGTCGGCATGACGGTTCGCATGTCTTCGGCCACGTCAGCCCCAGCGCCGCCCGCGGCGTGGCGTTGCGACACGACTGCGGCAGCGCTTTCCTCACTGAACATTTCCACAACCAGATCCGCTTCTGGGGCATGACCCCCAGCTATCCATTCGTCGGCGAGCCCCAGACGAATGGCGTCATCGAACGCTTCTTCCGCACCCTCAAGGAGCGGATCGTGCATGGCCGAATCTAGCGGACCATCGACGAGGCCCGCGACGCCGTCCGAACCTTCGTCGCCCGCCACGAGAAGAACAACCTGCGCAGTCCCGGCGATACCAGAGCAGCGTGGTACCAGGCCCTCATGAAGGCCGCCGCTTAACAGCGATCTTGTGTCCAGGAAACCGGGTGCGGTACAGCGTTTGACCTTGACCCGCCGATGAAGCCTCACCCAAAATATGGAAACACGAAGCGCAGCGCCGGCAAGCATCTGCGGTGGCCGTGTGCCGGGCAACAGCAAGGGGAACGCTGGTATGGGCCATTTCCTCGATCGGCTTCGCTATTTCACGCGCACCCGCCAGCCCTTCGCCGGCGGGCATGGCGAGGTGCGCCAGGAGAACCGTGACTGGGAGGAAGGCTACCGGCTGCGCTGGCAGCACGACAAGATCGTGCGCTCCACGCATGGCGTGAACTGCACCGGTGGATGCAGCTGGAAGATCTATGTGAAAAGCGGGGTCGTTACGTGGGAAACCCAGCAGACCGACTATCCGCGCACGCGTCCGAACATTCCGAACCACGAACCGCGCGGCTGCTCGCGCGGCGCGTCCTATAGCTGGTATCTCTACAGCGCCAGCCGCTTGAAATACCCGATGGTGCGTTCGCGCCTGCTGCGGCTATGGCGCGAGGCGCGCGAGACGCTGCCGCCCGTGGAAGCCTGGGCCTCGATCGTTACCGATCCCGAAAAAGCCAAGCACTACAAGGAGATCCGCGGGCGCGGCGGTTTCGTCCGCGCGAGCTGGGACGAGGCGAGCGAGATCGTCGCCGCCGCCAATGTGTACACGATCAAGACACACGGCCCGGATCGCGTTACCGGCTTCTCGCCGATCCCGGCGATGTCGCAGGTGTCGTTCGCCTCAGGCGCGCGCTACCTCAGCCTGATCGGCGGCACGATGCTGTCGTTCTACGACTGGTATTGCGACCTGCCGCCGTCGAGCCCGCAGACCTGGGGCGAGCAGACCGACGTGCCAGAGTCGGCCGACTGGTACAGCGCCAGCTATCTCATCGCCTGGGGCTCCAACGTGCCGCAGACGCGTACGCCCGACGCGCATTTCTTCGTCGAATCACGCTACAACGGCACCAAGATCGTCGCCATCACGCCGGATTATTCCGAGGTGGCCAAGCTCTCCGATCTCTGGCTGCATCCCAAGCAGGGAACCGACTCCGCGCTGGCGATGGCCATGGGCCACGTGGTGCTGCGGGAGTTCTTCCTCGACCGGCAGGTGCCCTATTTCCAGGACTACTGCCGCCGCTTCACCGACCTTCCAATGCTGGTGCGCCTGCGCCGCCAAGGCGAGCGCTGGGTCACCGACCGCTTCCTGCGCGCGAGCGACCTCCAACGCGCGACGGGTGGCGAGGGACGGGATGCGTGGAAGTGCGTCGCGATCGACGAGACGAGCGGCGAACCCGTGGTGCCCAACGGGTCGATCGGCTCCCGCTGGCCAGCGGAAGGCGAGCGGGAGGGGATCTGGAATCTCGAGGAAAAGGACGGCGTCTCCGGCCGCGACGTACGCCTCGCGCTGAGCTTGATCACCACGCGCGACGACGCCCTGCCGGTGGCCTTCCCCTATTTCGGCGGCCGGGCGCACGAGCGTTACGCCGCCAACGACCAGGGTGCCGACATAAGGGTTCGCAATGTGCCGGTGCGCCGGCTCGCGTTGGCGGAGGGCGAAACGGTCGTCGCCAGCGTCTTCGACCTGCTCTGCGCCCATTATGGGCTGGACCGCGGGCTCGGCGGCGACGTCGCACGCTCCTATGAGGACAACGAGGCCTATACGCCGGCGTGGCAGGAGATGATCACCGGTGTCCCCGCCGCCCGTGCGATCGAGGTGGCGCGCGGCTTCGCGGCCAACGCCGAGAAGACGCGTGGGCGATCGATGGTGATCATCGGCGCCGGGGTAAACCACTGGTTCCAGCAGGATATGAACTACCGTAGCGTCATCAATATCCTGATGCTGTGCGGCACGATCGGCGTCTCCGGCGGCGGTTGGGCGCATTATGTGGGGCAGGAAGCGCTGCGCCCGCTTGCCGGCTGGACGATGCTGACCTTCGCGCTCGATTGGGTACGTCCGCCAAGGCAGATGGCCGGCACCTCGTTCTTTTACGCCCATAGCGACCAGTGGCGTTATGAGACGCTGGGAGTGGAGGAATTGCTCTCGCCACTGGCCGATTCGACCCGCTATCGCGGGTCGCTGATTGACTTCAACGTGCGCGCAGAGCGCATGGGCTGGCTGCCGACGGCGCCGCAACTCGCCACCAACCCGCTGAAGCTCGCCGCGGCGGCGGACGCCGCCTGTGTCCCGGTGAAGGATTACGTCGCGGGCGAGCTGAAATCCGGGCGCCTGCGCATGTCCTGCGAGGA
>JBDTFI010000269.1:0-4818 GCA_039938035.1 Acetobacteraceae bacterium
GGACATGCGCTTCGATCGCGCGCGCATACCCTGGAAGCCGGCCGAGTTCTGTGAAGCTCTGGTACCAGAATCGCATGAAAGTGCCCCTCCTTCGCTTTCGATCGCGTTCAATCCACCCACATCCCGCCGTTCAGATCGAGGATCTCGCCGTTGGCGAACCCGGCCTGCTCGCCGGCCAGGAAGGCGACGGCGTCGGCCACGTCCGCGCCTTGTCCCATGCGCCCGACCGGGATCAGCGCGCGCAGCGTATCGGGGAAATCTACCGTCATGGCCGACGCGATCGGGCCGGGCGCTACCGCGTTCACGGTGATGCCGTCCCCGCCCAGTTCCTTGGCGAGGAAAAGAGTGATCGCATGCACGCCGGCCTTGGCCGCGCCATACGCGACATTGCCGGCACGCGCCTGCTCGGCGCGGTCGATCCACGGGCGCGGGTTGCCGCCGTTCTTGCCGAGGATGGAGCCGATGTTAACGATGCGGCCGTAGCGGCGCGCGCGCATTGGCGCGATCACCGCCTGGCAGGAGAGGAACACGGATTTCAGGTTGTGCGCCATTACCCGGTCCCACTCCGCCTCGGCCAGCGTCTCGGCCGGGCCGTGGGAGTTGATGCCGTGGGCGTTCACCAGGATGTCGATGTGCCCGAAGGCTTCCAGAGCCGCCCCGATCGCCTGATGCACCGCGTCGTGCTGCGTGAGGTCGGCCCGCGCACCCAGCGTACGCTGCCCGTCGCGCGAAAGCTCCGTGGCGAGCGGCCCAGTGTCGGCGCGGTCGAGCAGGTACAGCGCCGCGCCCTCCTGCGCGAAGCGGCGGGCGATCGCGCCGCCGATTCCGCCCGCTGCGCCGGTGATTACCGCAACCCGCCCCGCCAGCCGCATCGTCGTGCTCCTCAGAGATAATAGGTCCGGGCGAAGGCCTGGTGATCCTCGCGTAACTCGCCGGCCTCGCCGTCGCGCACGATCCGGCCGTCGCGCAGGATGTAGAACCGGTCGGCGACCGATGCCGCGAGGCGCAAATTCTGCTCGACCAGCAGCATGGTTCCGCCTTCCTGTTTGAGCAGGTGCATGATGCTGCCGATTTCCTCGACGAAGCGCGGCGCCAGCCCGGCGGAGGGCTCGTCGAGCAGCAGGATGCGCGGGCGCGACATCATCGCCCGCCCGATCGCCACCATCTGCTGCTCCCCGCCCGACAATGTGCGCACGCGCTGCGCGCGCCGCTCGGCCAGCCGGGGAAAGCAGGCGAGAATTTTCTCCAGCAACGGCTCGCCCCGTGTACCGAGGCGGAGATTGTCGATCACCGCCATGTCCGGGAACAGGTCACGCCCTTGCGAGACCTGCACGATCCCGCGCCGGAACACGCGATGCGGTGCCAGGCCGGCGATGCGCTCGCCGCCGAGCATGATGGTGCCGGAGGCGGCAGGCAGGAAGCCGCACAGCGTGTTCAGCAGCGTGGTCTTGCCGCTGCCGTTCGCGCCGAGGAGCGTGACCACCTCGCCTGCGGCGACGACGAGAGAGAGATCCTGCAATGCGATGATCTTGCCGTAGCGGACGGTTAGGTCCTGCACGCGCAAAAGTGGGTCAGGTGGCGCCAAGATAGGCCTCCAGCACGGCCGGGTTGGCACGGATTTCGGCGGGCGGCCCGGAAGCGAGAAGCTCTCCGTGGTTCAGCACGAAGATGCGGTCGGAGACCGCCATCACCAGGTCGATGACGTGCTCGACCAGCAGCACCGCGATGCCGTCGGCGGCGAGTGCGCGCAGCGCGATTGCCAGGGCGTCGCGCTCTCCGGCGGAGAGGCCGACCGCGGGCTCGTCGAGCAACAGCAGCCGCGGTCGGGCGATCAGGGCGCGCGTGATCTCCACCATTCGCTGCTGGCCGAAGGAAAGTTCCTTCGCCCGTCGGTCGGCGAGCGGCGCGAGGCCCATCGGCGCCAACGCGGCGCGTGCCCGCTCCGTCGCCTCGCGTTCCGCGGCGCGGTCGCGCGGCAGTCCGAACAGCGTGCCGACGACGGAGCTGGGAGTCGTCTGATGCAGCCCAGTGAGCACGTTCTCCAACACCGTCATCGAGCCGAACACGCCGCCGTTCTGGAAGGTACGGCAGATCCCCCGCCGCGCGACGGCGTGCGGCGGCAGGCCGGTGATCGCCTGCGCCTCCATCCGTACGGCGCCCGAACTCGGGCGCACGTAGCCCGAAACGGCGTTGAACAGCGTCGTCTTGCCCGCGCCGTTCGGCCCGATCAGCGCGCACACCGTCCCGGCTTCCACCTGTAGCGAGACCGCCGTCAGCGCCGCGAGGCCACCGAAGACCACGCCCAGGCCGGAGATCTCCAGCAGCGCCACGCTCCGCTACTCCAGGAAATAGCGGTCGCGCAGCCACGGCACGACGCGCTCGATCAGCCCGGCCAGGCCGCCGGGCAGGAATAGCAGGATGAGGATGAGCAACACGCTGAAGGCTATCTCCTCCATGCCGGGGATATCGCGCAGCAGCTCCGGCAGGGCGGTGAGCAACACCGCGCCGGCGACCGATCCGACCAGGCTGCCGAGGCCGCCGATCATGACGATGGTGAAGTGCAGCAGGAGCTGGGAGAGATCGAAGCTATCGGGTGAGATGCGGTCGAGCAGAACGGCGAACATGGCGCCGGCCACGCCAACCACCGCGCCGCTCCAGACGAAGGCGAACACTTTCGCCGACGAGGGGCTGATGCCGACCGATCCCGCCGCCGGCTCGTTCTCGCGTACCGCGATCAGCGTGCGGCCGAAGCGGCTGGCCAGCAGGTTCGCCGTGGACCATAGCACCAGCACGGTGAGCACCAGGAACAGGTAGTATTTGGCGCGATCAGTGGCGAGCGGGATGGCGAAGACATACGCCGTCGGCACCGCCAGACCGGTCGAGCCGTTGGTGAGCGCATCGGCGTGGATATAGGTCCAGCGCAGCAACTCACCGAAGGCCAGGGTGGCGATCGCCAGGTAGTAGGCGCGCAGGCGCTGTGCCGGCAGGCTGATCAGCGCCCCGGCGCAGCCGCCCGCGAGCGCGGCCAACGCCAGCGCCACGAGGAACGGCAAATGCCCGCGTCCCATCGCGATCGCCGCCGCATAAGCCCCGACGCCGAAGAAGGCGGCGTTGGCGAACGCGAGCTGGCCGATGTAGCCGAGCACGATGTTGAACCCGACCGCGACTACCACATAGACCAGCATCAGGTTGGCGATGTACTGCTGGTAATCGTTCAGCCCGAACGGGACGCAGGCCAGCACGGCGAGCCCGAGCACCGCCAGGCCGGTCCGGCGCATCCATCCGATCGGTGCGGAGCGGGAGGCGAGGGCGTCAGACACGCACGACCTCGCGGCGCCCGAACAGCCCGGCCGGCCGCCACAGCAGCACCACGATGATGACCAGATAGGCGGCGATGTCGATCAGGCTGGTCGACACATAGGCACCCGCGAGCTGCTCGATCACACCCATCCCGAGGCCGCCGATGACCGCCCCGCCGAGGCTGCCGAAGCCGCCCAGCGTCATCGCCGCGAAGGCCCGGATCAGGACGCCAGCACCCATGTCCGGATACAGCAGCGTGACCGGCGCGATCAGGATGGCGGCCACCGCCGCGATCACCGAAGCGACGGCCCACATCGCGCCGTGGAAGGCCGGGACATTGATGCCGACCAGCGCCGCGCCGCGCGGCGACTGCGAGGCCGCCTGGGTGATCTTGCCGAGCCGGCTGAAATGCAGCACCAGGAAGAACAGCAGGACCAGCGCCAGCGTGATGCCGGTGATCAGCAGGTCCTGCGGCGTGAGCACCAGACCGGCGAACTCCACCGGCGGATACGAGAAGACGGGTGGCAGCGACAGCACCTCCCGCCCCCAGAAAAACCGGGAGACGCCGCGCAGCAGGTAGGACAGCGCCACCGTCATCATCGCCAGATTCATGTGCGGCGCGTGGGAGATCGGTCGGATCAGCACGCGCTCGGTGAGCAGGCCGAAGAGCAGCATCAGCACGATGGCGCCGAGGGCGGCAAGCACATACGGAACCTCCACCACGTGGAGGAGGACGTAGACGACGAACGCGCCGAACATGAACATGTCGCCCTGGGCGAAATTCACGATCGTCGTAGCCCGAAACAGCACCGTCATTCCCAACGCGACCAACGCGTAGATGCTGCCCTGCGAGATCCCGCTGAGAATCAGCTGCCCCAGCATCTACTTGGGCTGGAGCTGCTTCACCAGCGCGAGCTTGTCGCCTTCATAGGTGATGAACTGGCCGCCTTTCACACCGGCATGATCCTCCGGCGTGAAGCTGATCGGCGAGCCGAGCACGCCGGTGTCCAGTTCGTGGGTCTGGTTCAGGGCGTCGATCAGCTTCTGGCCAGTCAGATTCCGTCCGGCGCGCTTCAGTGCATCCACCATCGCGACGGCGCCGCCCATGCCGAGCATGCTGCCGGTCTCCACCCGCATATCCGGGAAGTATTTCTCGGAGATCGCCTTCCACTTCGCCATCGACGGATCATCCGCCGGCGCGGCCAGCGGATAGTAGACATAGAGGTTCCGCACCACGGGAAGACCGCCGGCGCGATTGCGCGTGTCCTCGATGGAGATCGCCTGGTTGCCGATCACCGCAACGTGCAGCCCGTACTTATATGCGTCGCGCTCGAAGATCGCCAGTTCGGCCGGGTAGAGGATGGCGATGATCACGTCCGGGGCGGCGGCGCGCAGCTTCAGCACCTGCGGCGTCGAATCCGCCGACCCGCGCGCCATCGACAGGTCCAGCACCGGATCTAGGTTGTACTTCGACTTCAGCTCGGCGACCGCCGGATCGTGATTCGACTTGCCCCATTC
>JBDTFI010000270.1:0-4749 GCA_039938035.1 Acetobacteraceae bacterium
GATTGAGTTTTTCTGGCCCCAGGCAACGATATCCTGCAGCCGCGTCAGGATGAGACTTCGCCGAATCGCGTCGTCGAACGAGCCGTCGGTCGGCACTTTCGGAGTCTGTGTCCCGGCCTTGGTCAACTGCCAGCGCATGCCGATCATCTCCGGTGCAGGGAGCGGACGCTCCCTTTCCGCGGCCCCCAATCGAGCGCGCCGAGCCGCCACAGGTAGATCAGAGCGGCGAGGAGCACTCCGACAAACGCCAGCATCTCGATATATCCGCCCCAGCCGACGTCGCGGAAGGCGATGGCCCAGGCAAGGATGAACACCGTCTCCAGGTCAAAGATTACGAAGAACATCGCAACGAGGTAGAATTTCACGGGAAAGCGGAACCGAGCATAGCCGACGGTCACGATTCCGGACTCGAATGGCTGGACTGTGGCCTTGCCGGTATGTCTCTGTCCCAGGACGTAGGACATTCCGGTCATGGCCGCGACGAGGACGACGACGGCCGCGCCGTAAACAATCAGGGGCCAAACGGGAACTGCTTGTTCCATCATCCTCGCGTCAACCTATTCTTTCACGCCTATCACCCGTTCGGCGACCGCATGGGAAGTGAGTAGTGTTGCCGGCCCGCACGTTGTGCGCAAGGCATCCACGCCGGCCGGGTTTCCAAACCGACATCGACCTCCGGTTCTGTCGTTCGAACAAGCTCGCTCGTTGATAGTTTCCGGCGGACCGCTTGCGTAGCCCCGGAAACTACTCAGAACATGCGGCCTGGGTTATCCACAAGATTTCCACCCCTATCTTTCCGAAAGCTCATCGCGAGCGGCCGAACGGCGCGAATGGGTTTCGCGGACCCGACAGACCCGGGGATGGCCCAACCGGGGGCGGCGACAGCCCATCAGTCACTCACGTGGTCGCGAGCAGGCAGTGGCTGAGTAGTTTCCGGGCCTGCGCTACCCGAGCCACCGCCCGATATGATGCACGCATTGGCTGCTTCGTGTTGCAGGACGCGGCCCGCTGGGGGTCGCCGCCCGGCGCCGGAACCGCGGAGCCACCGCGCGGCCCTCGGATGGAGAAGACCAATGGCGCAAGCAAGGAATACGCCGGCATGAACCCGCTCCAGCAACTCGAAACATGCGGCCAGTCGCCCTGGCTAGACTATCTGAAGCGCAGCCTGGTCGCCATGGGCGAACTGCACGAGCTGATCGAGCGCGACGGCCTGAAGGGCGTCACCTCAAATCCTTCGATCTTCGAGAAGGCGATCGGCGAGACCGACGAGTATTCGGACGCACTCAAGCGCTTCCAGGCGGAGGCCGACCACGGCGTCTCGGCCATCTACGAGCACCTGGCGGTCGCCGACATCCGTGCCGCCGCCGACGTGTTGCGGCCGGTCTACGATGAGACCCAGGGGCGAGACGGCTACATCAGCCTGGAATGCTCGCCCTATCTGGCCAACGACACTGAAGCCACGATACGCGAGGCGCTGCGGCTCTGGGCGGCGGTGAAGCATCCCAACCTGATGATCAAGGTGCCGGCGACCCCGGCCGGCATTCCGGCGATCCGCCAGCTAATCGGACGCGGGATCAACATCAACATCACGCTGCTGTTCTCCGTGGAGGTCTACGAGCAGGTGGTCGATGCCTACATCTCCGGGCTCGAGGATCTTCAGCAGGCCGGCGGCGATGTCTCCAGGATCGGCAGCGTCGCCAGCATCTTCGTCAGTCGCATTGATGTCGCGGTCGACAAGCGGCTGGACAAGCTCGGCGACAAGCAGGCCGCGGACCGGCTGCGGGGCAAGGCGGGGATCGCCAACGCGAAAGTCGCCTACGTCCGCTACAAGGCGCTGTTCTCCAGCCCGCGCTGGGAGGCGCTCGCGGCTGCGGGGGCCAGGACGCAACGCCTGCTCTGGGCATCCACCAGCACCAAGAGCCCGGCCTACAAGGACACGATGTATGTCGAGGCGCTGATCGGCCGCGACACCGTCGACACCATCCCGCCCGCGACGATGGACGCGTTCCGCGATCACGGCCACGCCAAGCCCGATGCCATAGAGCAGGACGTGGAAGGCGCTCGCGCGATTCTCGGCGAGCTGGAACGGCACGGCGTCTCGCTGGGCGAGGTGACGGATCAATTGGTGAAGGATGGGGTGCAGCAATTCGCCGATGCCTTCGACAAGCTGCTGGGCGCGGTCGCGCGCCGTCGCCGCGTGCTGATCGAGGGCGACCACCTCAGCCTGGAGGTGCGGCCCGGTTCCCCCGAGATGAAGAACGCTTTCGACGAGGAGATGGAGGCCTGGCGCCACGATGGGCGCATCCGGCGGCTCTGGACCGGCGACAAATCGCTGTGGACCGAAACAGGCGAGGACAAGTGGGTTGGCTGGCTGAACGTCGCGGATCAGGAGCTGGCCGACCTGGATCAGCTGCACGGCTTTGCCGCGGCCGTACGGTCGGCTGGATTCACCGACGTCGTCCTGCTCGGCATGGGCGGTTCGAGCCTCGGGCCGGAAGTGCTGGCTGACACCTTCCACCAACAATTTGCCATCGGGTCGCCGCGCTTTCATATGCTCGACAGCACCGATCCCTTGCAGATCAAGGCGATCGAGGATGCGATCGACCTGCGCCGGACATTGTTCATCGTCTCCTCCAAATCCGGCAGCACGCTCGAGCCCAACATCTTCCTGGACTACTTCGTGGATCGGGTTCGCTCGGCCGTCGGAACAGGCGAGGCGGCGGCGCAGTTCGCCGCGGTGACCGATCCTGGCTCGCCGCTGGAGCGCCGGGCGAAGCAGCTGCGGTTCGCGCACATTTTCCATGGCGTGCCCTCGATCGGTGGACGCTATTCCGTGCTGTCGAAATTCGGGCTTGTTCCGGCTGCGGCCATGGGGCTGGATTACCAGCGCCTGCTGAAGACAACACAGCCGATGATGTGGTCTTGCGGTCCCGACGTTCCACCCGCGGAGAACCCCGGTGTGCAGCTCGGGGTCGTCCTGGGCGTCGCGGCGCGGTTCGGCCGCGACAAGGTCACGATCGTCGTCTCGCCCGGCATCGCCGATCTCGGAGCCTGGCTGGAGCAGCTTCTCGCTGAGAGCACCGGCAAGCAGGGGCGCGGGCTGATCCCGGTCGCCGGCGAGCCGCTCGCGACGCCCGAACACTACGGGAACGACAGGGTGTTTGTCTGCCTGGAATTGCTTGGCCAGGCGGATCAGTCGCAGCATCGACTCCTGGACGCGCTGGAACAGGCCGGCCATCCCGTGGTGCGGATCAGCCTGAAGGACACCTGGCATATCGCCCAGGAATTCTTCCGCTGGGAGATCGCCACCGCTGTCGCCGGCTCCATCCTCGGCATCGACCCGTTCAACCAGCCGGACGTGGAGGCGAGCAAGGACCGGACGCGCGCGCTGACTGACCAATACGAGAAGTCGCACACCTTGCCCAACCAGGAACCAGTGTTCCGCGAGAACGGTCTGGCCCTGTACGCCGATCTGCGCAACGCGGACGAGCTCGGCTCGCACAACACCCTGGCCGCCTATCTGAAGAGCCATCTTCGCCGCGTGCATGCCGGGCTGGAGGGGCGCGACTACGTGGCGCTGCTGGCCTACATCCAGCGCAATGCGGCGCACACGCAAGCACTGGCGGCGATGCGCACGCGTATTCGCGACAGGACGCACGCCGCAACCTGCCTGGGCTTCGGGCCGCGTTTCCAGCACTCGACCGGACAGGCATACAAGGGTGGCCCGAATTCCGGCGTGTTCCTGCAGGTCACCTGCGACGATCCGGACGATATCGATGTGCCCGGCCATGCCTACAGCTTCGGCCTGGTGAAAGCGGCCCAGGCGCGTGGCGACCTCGAGGTGCTGGTGGAGCGCGGACGGCGGGCGCTGCGCGTCCACCTGAAAGACGTGGACGCGGGGTTGGTGGAACTGGCCCGCGCGATAGAGGCGGCCCTCCAGTAGCGAAGCCTTTTCGAAGGGATGAAGCAAATGCAGGTCGGTGTGATCGGCCTTGGCCACATGGGCGGCAACATTGCCCGCCGCCTGATGAAGGCGGGGCATCAGTGTGTGGTGTTCGACGAAAATGCCAAGCCGCGCGACGAGCTGGCCAAGGAGGGTGCGACGGCCGTCGGCTCGCTGGAGGCGGCGGTCAGCGCGCTCGGAGAGGCGCCGCGCGCGATCTGGGTGATGCTGCCGGCCGGCCAAGTCACCGAAGAAACGGTCGAGCGGCTCGGCAGCCTTCTGGAGCCGGACGACATCATCATCGACGGCGGCAACTCCTACTACAAGGACGACATCCGCCGCTCGAAGAAGCTGGTCGAGAAGCGCATCCGCTACGTCGATTGCGGCACCTCCGGCGGGGTCTGGGGCATCAATCGCGGCTACTGCATGATGATCGGCGGTTCGAAGGAGACCGTGGACCACCTCGATCCGGTCTTCTCGGCGCTGGCCCCCGGCCTGGGCGAGGTGACGCGCACGCCGGGCCGGGACAACCACGATCCGCGAGCCGAGCGCGGCTACATCCATGCCGGGCCGAGTGGCGCCGGACATTTCGTAAAGATGGTGCATAACGGCATCGAGTACGGAATGATGGCGGCCTATGCCGAGGGCTTCGACATCCTGCGCAAGAAGGACTCGGAGGATCTGCCGGCGGACGAGCGTTTCACGCTGAACATGCCCGACATCGCCGAGGTCTGGCGCCGCGGCAGCGTGATCTCGTCCTGGCTGCTCGACCTCGCCGCCGCCGCGCTGGCCAAGGATGGCTCGCT
>JBDTFI010000271.1:0-2601 GCA_039938035.1 Acetobacteraceae bacterium
ATCTGGAATCTCGAGGAAAAGGACGGCGTCTCCGGCCGCGACGTACGCCTCGCGCTGAGCTTGATCACCACGCGCGACGACGCCCTGCCGGTGGCCTTCCCCTATTTCGGCGGCCGGGCGCACGGAATTGCGGGTCCGCAAGCCGAAGTCCGGCGAGCATGGCTGCCGTACCCCGGAAGAGGCGCTTGCCGTGATGCGGAGCATGGCGACCCGATGGTCGGACGAAGACATCGCCGCTTCTCTGAACCGAATGGGAATGCCCACCGGCCAGGGAAAGACCTGGACCGCGCACCGTGTCAGTTCGTTGCGGCGAGTGCATGGCATCCATGCCTACCGTTCCGCCGAGAAGAACGGCGAATGGCTGACGACGTCTGAAGCCGCTACGGCGCTCGGCGTCTCCCACCATCGCATCTGCCGGCTCATCAAGGACGAAATCCTCCCGGCTGAGCAGGTCGTGGCGGGCGCTCCGTACCAAACCCGAGCCGCCGACCTGCAACACGGACGAGTGACTGCCGCGGTTGAGCGAACAGCCAGTCCGTGTCGCATCGATCACGAAAGCCAGCTTCCAATGTTTACAGACACTTGAAGAAGGGGAGCACAATGAACGCATCATCGCGACACCGCGCAGAGCGCGTTCCGCCGCGTTGTTCGTCAGACAGATCCGGCCGTCGCCGAGAAAGCGCTTGAAGGAGCCTCAGCACTTGAGCATGTAGTCCATCGCTCGCGCGACATCGGCATGGCGGGAAGGTTTGTTGCGTTCGCCACGCATCCAGGATTCAAGTGCCGCGACAAGGGGCGCGACCCGCACCTGCCGCAGAGCGCGCCGCTGCTCGGCCTCGAGCCCATTGAGGTCGCGCTCGATGTCGAAGATCGCATCGATCCGGCGCACGGCTTCGATCGCCACTGGAGCCTTGGCAGTGTCAGCGAGGATGAACAGCTTGCGCCGCCCGTGGGCCCAACAGGCAGCTTCGACAACCGGGGCCGGCTTGCGCGCGGGATCGTAGAGCTCGTTGAATCCCGCGTACGCGTCCGCCTGTAGGATCCCCGTATAGCCCCCGAGGTGTCGGCGCGGGTGCTCACCGCCGCGATCGCGCGAGTAGAAGAAGATCGCGGCCGGCTGCGCCGGACCGCCGAACGGGCGATCGTCGCGCACATAGGCCCATAGGCGACCGGTGATGGTCTTCGCCTTGGCCAGCACCGGCACGGTGGTGTCGTCGCCGTGGATGCGCTCGCCCGCCAGCACGTGCGCGCGGATCAGCGTCACCAACGGCGACAGCGCGGTCGTGCAGGCGCCGACCCAATCGGCAAGGGTGGAGACGCTGAGATCGATGCCTTCGCAGGCGAAGCGCTCGCTTTGCCGGTTCAACGGCTGGTGCTCGCCGAATTTGCCGTGCATGATCGTCGCCAGCAGGTCCGGACCGGCGCGGCCACGGGCGATCGGATGAAACGGTGCCGGCGGCTGCGTGATCGTCTCGCACGAGCGGCAGGAGAACTTCTCCCGCACCGTCTGGATCACCTTGTAGGTGCGCGGAATGCTTTCCAGCGTCTCGGTGATGGCCTCGCCGAGTTTGGCGAGTTTGCCGCCGCAGCATGGGCAGCTCGTCGGCGCGGGCAGCACGACCCGCTCGCGCGGCAGATGCGCGGGCAGCGGCGCACGCACGGGCTTGGCGCGCGTAAACGGGCGCACGGTCGTCGTATCTGCCTCTCCGCGCGCCGCCGTCGCCGCGTCCTCGGTGGCGGCTGTCTCGAGCTCCTCGAACTGCATCTCCAACTGGTCAAGCAGCTTGCGCCCACGCTCTGCAGAGGCGCCGAAGCGATCGTGCTTCATCCTTGCAATGAGCAGCTTCAGATGAGCGACCATCGCCTCGGCTCCCGAGGCACGCGCCTCCGCCTCGCGACGCGCCAACTGCTCGCTGGCAAGGGCTGCGCGAAGCGTGTTGATGTCAGCTGGCGTGGTGTCGTCGGGCGCGGTGCTCACGCGGATAATCCAACACAATCATCCGTAGTCGCGCACCACCTATTTCATGAAAATGCCGGTCTCCCGCCGCCTTATCCGGCTAGCTCAGGCCGCCATGTCCGCTGCGGATGGCGCCAGTCAATCCCCTCCAACATATAGCCGAGCTGCGCCGCCGTGATGGCGACCACTCCATCCGCCGGCGAGGGCCAGATAAAGCGGCCGCGCTCCAATCGCTTGGCATACAGCGACATCCCCAGCCCGTCGTGCCAGAGGATCTTCAAAAGATCGCCCCGGCGACCTCTGAAGACATAGACGTCGCCGGCATGGGGGTCACGCTGCAGCGCCTGCTGCACCTGCAGTGCGAGCCCATTCATGCCGCGCCGCATGTCGGTCGTCCCGGCGGCGAGCCAAACGCGCACCCCAGAGGCTGGCATCATCATCCGCGCAGAACCGACATCACGCGGCGGAGCGCCGCCAGGCTCACACCCTCGTCGATGCTCACGCGCACGCCGCCGCTCAGCTCGATCTCAATCAGCCCCGCTCGCCGTGCCCTGGTCCTCGACGGCGGTGGTACCGCTGCCGGCGTCTTATCTGGAGCGGCCGCGATCCGGACCGGGAAAAGGCGCACCGCCAGACCGCCTGCC
>JBDTFI010000272.1:0-6964 GCA_039938035.1 Acetobacteraceae bacterium
CCGTCCATCGCTTCGACCCACCAGCGGCCGGACAACGGTACGATCCATTGCGGGGCCGGGTTCTCGTGCCACTCGCCGACCCAGCCCACCGGCTGGACGGTGAAGACCACGGTCGCCTCGCCGCGCGCCTGCTGGTCGTTCCATTGCGGCGCGGCGCCGCCGACGCCCTTCAGCTCGAAGCTCTCGAGTTCGCAGCGGTGCTGGTGGCTAACGCCGTCGGCGTCGGTCCAGAGATGCCAATAGGGGATTTTCGGCGGCATGCTCGCTCCTTCGGTTCGATGACCGCGCGCTCGGACCCTTGGCGACGAGCAGCAGGCCGCCGACCAGGCCGAAGTTCTTCAGGAAGTCCCAGAAATGCGCGTTGCCCTCGGTGTCGGGCGTCCAGAAATCGTCGTAGTTCCAGAACTGGTGATAGAGACCGCCGGTGACGACGCAGAAGCCCGCGAGGACGACGGCGGCCAGCCTGTCCTGCCGTCCGGTGACGATGCAGACCGGCGCGATGGTCTCCACCGCGATCGCGGCAACCAGCATCGGGACCGCCGCCTCGCCGACCGGGACCGTGGAGCGCGCCTGCTTCAACCCGCTGTTCCAATGCACGATCTTGTCGGCGGCGCTGAAGGGAAACAGCACAACGAGGCAGAGGCGAGCCAACAGCGACACGGCGCCCAGCTTCGGTCTTTTGGTGAGCGTCCGTCTCTTCATGGTCCCGTGCTCCCGGAGATGCCCAGCCGCTCGCCGATCCGATCGGCGACCCGCAAGGCGTTGGCGATGATGGTCAAGGTCGGGTTCACCGCGCCGATCGAAGGAAAGAAGCTCGCGTCCGCGAGGTAGAGATTATCCAGTTCGTGGGCCTTGCAGTCGAGGTTGAGGACCGAGCTGGCCGGGTCGGTCCCGAAGCGCGCGGTTCCGGCCTGATGGGCGGTCCCCCCGATCGGAATGTCCTTGCCGAGGTAAAGGCTCCGCTCCAGCAGCACGGGATGGGCGCCGGCGCGGCTCATCATGTGCTCCAGCTTCTTCTTCAGCCGGTGATGCGCCTCCATGTTGCCCTCGGTGATGTCGAGCACCACGCGGTCACTGTCATAGAAGATCCGGTTCTCCGGGCGCGGCAGGTCCTCGCTCGACAGCCAGAAATCCATCGAGTGGCGCGCCATGACCTCGAACGGCATCTCCGGTAGCCATTCGAGCCAGGCGGGCAACGATTCGCCGCGGACCTGATCGGCGTGCGAGGTCGCGCACATCTGGATCAACCCGAGCGGATATTCCCAGTCGTCGGCGCCGAAATAATAGTCGCTGACGGCGAGCGTCTTCTGGAACACTGTCGGGTTCGGCTCCCGCAGGAGCGCCATCAGCACCGATTGGTTGTGGCGCATGTAGTTGCGCCCGACCTGGCCCGAGCCGTTGGCGAGCCCGTTCGGGTGCGCGGCGTTGGCCGAGCGGAGCAGCAGCAGCGCCGAGGAGAGCGCCCCGCAGGCGACCACGACGATATCGGCCGAGTAACGCTCGGCTTGACCGTCGCGGGTCACATGCACGCCGGTGACGGTGTGTCCGGGGGCGTTGGTCTCGAGCTTCGAGACGTAGGCGTTGGTGAGCAGCGTGAGGTTCGGATGCGCGGCCAGGGCCGGATCGATACACATCACCTGGGCGTCGGCCTTACCGTTGAGCAGGCAGGGGAAGCCGTCGAACATGTCGCAGCGGATGCAGATGCTCGTCGGCGTCACCTTGCCGTCGCGCTCGTCGAGGAGGATGCCGAGCGGCAGGTGGAACGGGTGCAGCCCGTCGGCTTTGAGGCTGTCGCTCAGGTCCTGGATGCGCCGCTCGTGGGAAACGGCGGGATAGGGGAAGGGGCCGGTCGAAGGCGGTTCGTTCGGGTCTTCGCCGCGCTGGCCATGCACATGGTACAGCCGCTCCGCCGCCGCGTAATAGGGCTCGAAACTGTCGTATTTGAGCGGCCAAGCCGGCGAGATGCCGTCCTTGTGGCGGATTTCGTCGAAATCGCGCTCCCGCAGCCGGAACAGGGCGGCGCCGTAGACCTTGGAGTTGCCGCCGACGAGGTAGTGGAGGCCCGGGTGGAAATTGCGCCCGTCGGCGCCATACCAGGTCTCCTTCGCCTGGTAGACGGCATCTACGAACACCGCTTGCGGGCTCCAATTCTCGCGCGAGCGGGGCAGGTAGTCGCCGCGTTCCAGAAGCAGGATGCGCTTGCCGCTCGGCGCCAGCCGATGGGCAAGCGATGCGCCGCCGGGGCCGCTGCCGATGACGATGAGATCGTAGTGGTCGGTTGGCATGGAACTTCCTGGGTTATGGCGACCCGAGCGGCGGGGCACAGTTTGGTCCGGACCGGCGGGAAGATGACATGATCTTAAGCCCGCGACGGGCAGCCACATGGGATATGCAACGCGCCGTATCGTCCACGGTCGCACACACCCGTTCGTTGAGGCCACGTCTTGAGCACCCGGACCCGGCTCCTGCTGCATACCGCCATTGTGCTGGCCGGCGTGGGCCTTTGGCCGCTCGCCGGACAGGCACGCGACAATATCGCCGCTGCGCAGGCGGCGCTCAAGTCGGGCGACCTGCGGACGGCCGCCATCGAGCTTCGCAACGCGGTGCGCGACGACCCGCAGAACGCCGCCGCGCGTTTCGACCTGGCGCAGGTGGAGCTGCAACTGGCCGATCCGGTCTCCGCCGAGCGTGACGTACGGGCCGCTCAGCAACGCGGCTACGACGTCCACAAGACGGTGCCGCTGCTCGGCGAAGCGTTGCTGGCACAAAACCGGGCCGCCGATCTGCTGAAGGAATTGCAGCCTAAAGGGCAGGACAAGGTTCTCGATGCCGAAGTAATGATGCTGCGCGGAGAGGCGCAGGCCCGCACCGGTAAGCTCGACGACGCCAAGGAGAGCCTGCACCAGGCCGAGACGCTCGATCCATCGGCCTTGGGGCCGTGGGTCGCGGACGCCAAGCTGGCGATGGCGCGAGGCGATTTGGCGACCGCGGCCGACCGGGTGGAGCACGCGCTGTCGGTACAGCCCAAGGCGATCGAGGCGATCGTCCTGAAGGCGAGCCTGCTGCGTCAGAAGGGCGATGTCGTGGGGGCGAAGGCGCTCTTGGATCAAGCCATCGCTGATCAGCCCCCTGCCGCTCTGGCGCGACTTGAGCGGGCCAGCCTGCTGATTGGGGAGGGCAAGGTCGCCGAGGCGACACCCGACCTCGATCTTGTCTTGAAACTCACGCCGTCGAATCCGCAGGCATTGTTCCTGCGTGTGGTGGTCCTGCATGAGCAACACGATGACAAGGGAGCCCAGGCGCTGCTTCAGCGGCTCGACCCGATCTTCCCGGCCTATCCGCGCGCCTATCTCTTGCGGGCTGCGGTACAGGAGCAATTGGGAGAGCTTCAGCAGGCGCAGGAATCGGCGGCCAAATATATCGCGCGCGTTCCGGGCGACGTGAACGGCTACAAATTGCTGGCGCAACTCTATCTCAAGGGCAACCGCCCCGATCAGGCCATCGCGCCGCTGAAGCAGGCGGTCGAGGCCGGCAAAGCCGACGCCGCAATCTATGACATGTTGGGCCGCACTTATGGGGCGACCGGTCAGCCGGCTGCGGCAGCCGACGCTTTCGCGAAAGCCGCTGAACTCGCTCCTGGCAACGTCGGCGTGGAAACCGCGCAAGCCGCCTCCCTGATCGGCAGCGGCCAACCGGAGAATGCGCTTATTGTGCTCGAACAGGCGCTTGCGAAGGCGCCTGCCAACCAGGGCCTGCAGGAAGCCGCGGTGGGCGCCGCGCTCGCGACCGGCGATGTGGACAAGGCCGCCAGCGTCCTCACCAAGATCAAGGCGGCCAGCGGCGAAACACCCGTGACGCAGAACCTGACCGCCATGCTCCAGCTCGCCAAGCTGGACGCCGCGGGCGCGCAGGCGACGCTTGAGAAACTGATCACGGCCAGCCCGGATTTTCTGCCCGCGAAGATCAATCTGGCCCGTGCCCTTATCATGGAGGGGAAGGGGCAGCAGGCTGAGGCGTTGCTTGCCGCGGTGCTCGATCACACACCGACCGCGGAGCCGGCGCTGACCTTGCTCGTCGACGAGCGGCTTCGCACCAAGAAAGGGCCGGAAGCCGTAGCGCTCATGGAGCGCGCGCATGCCGCCGCCCCGACCAATCTCGCGCTTACGGCGCGCCTCGGCACGCTATACATTCAGACGGGAGCGCCGCAGAAGGCGCTTGATCTGTCGCAGGCAACGCAACCGAAGGACGCGCCGCCGAATCCGCAGATGCTGCTGTTGGCCGCGGACGCCCAGATCGCGTTGAAGCACCCCGATCAGGCCCGCGAGACGCTGGCGAAACTGGTCGCGCTCGAACCGCGGGCTGTCGCCGTGCGTCGGGAGCTGGCGGCAATCGAGGTCCAGGCCAGCGACTACGAGGGTGCTCGCAACCTCATCAAAGAGGGAATGCGGGTGACGCCGGGCATCTACCAACTGTACCTCGACTACGCGCTGATCGAGCTGAAGGCGTCGGGGCTTCCCGCCGCCCTGACGACGGCGGACCAACTAAGCCAGGGAGACCTGGGCTTCAAGGATCTGACTGCCCTGAAGGGCGACCTCTACATGGCGGCCCAGAAGCCCGGCGAGGCGGCCAAGGCCTATTCAGACGCCGCCCAGACGGCCCCGTCGAACGGCCTGACCCAGCGGCTGGCCGGCGCGTATGTCCGCGACGGGAAGCCCGCCGAGGCGCGGGCGACTCTTGCGGCGTGGATCGCCAAGCACCCGGACGACCTCACCGCTACCGCCACACTGAGCGAGCTCGACATCAGTACCGGCAAGTTCGATGCGGCGGAAGCCGAGCTGAAGGCAGTGTTGGCCAAGCAGCCGCGCAGTGCGGTGGCGTTGAACAATCTGGCATGGGTCTATCAGCTTCGCGGTAACCCGCAGGCCCGTCCGATGGCCGAGGAGGCGTACCTGCTGTCGCCGAACGCACAGAGCGCGGACACCCTGGGCTGGATCCTGACCCGCGGGGGGGATCCAGCGCGCGGGCTGGTGTTGCTGCGCCAGGCCGCCGCCGCTGGGGACCCGCGGATTGCCTACCACCTGGGCGTTGCCCTCAATGACGTTGGCCAGAAGGATGACGCGGTGAAGGTGCTGAACGCGGTCGTCGCGGCGAAGGGCGATTTCACCGAGAAGGCGGACGCTCAAAAGCTGCTGGGTCAGATCACGAAGGGCTCGTAGTCCGGCAACGGTGCACCGGGAGATCGCGCCATGCGCTCGCTGCTTATCGCGTCCGACATGCTGGTTCTGCTCGGACTCAGCCTGACCCGGCCGTTCGTCGGGGTTTTGTTATGGTCCTGGATCGCCTTCATGAACCCCCACCAGCTCGCGTGGGGCTTCGCGACCGACGTTCCGTGGGCGCTATTGACCGTCATCGCCACCGTGATCGGCTGTTTCGTCGCGCGTGAGCCGAAGCGGCTGCCGATGACCGGCGTGACCGTGATGATGCTCCTGTTCATGGTCGTGATCACCCTGACGACCGCAGTGGCGATGTCACCGCTGACGGATAAGGTTGTCGACAAGTATTTCTTCGTTATCAAGGGCTTCTCGATCATCCTTCTGACGATCTCGCTGCTGACGACGCGTCGGCGCATCCACGCCCTGGTCTGGGTGATGATCATCTCGCTGGGGTTCTTCGGGCTGAAGGGAGGCGTCTTTACCATCATTCATGGCGGCGGCGGCGGGCGGGTCATGGGACCGCCGAATACGATGATCACGGACAACAACCAGTTGGCCGTGGGGCTTCTGGTCGCCCTGCCGCTGATGAACTTCATACGGATGCACGCGGCGCACCGGCTCGTGCGGATCGGGCTCGCCGCGGTGATGGGGCTGACGCTGCTCGCGGTCCTGGGCTCCTACTCGCGCGGCGCGCTGATCGCGCTGGCGGCGGTCGCCGCGTTCTTCTGGCTGAAAAGCCGCCGCAAGCTGGTCTATGGCGTGTTGGTCTTCGGCGCGATCGCCGGAGCGGTCGCATTCATGCCCCAGGAGTGGGTGCAGCGAATGCAGACCATCCAGACCTACAAGAAAGACGAGTCCGCGGAGAGCCGATTGAAAATGTGGCATACCGCGTGGCTCATGGCGAAGGCGCGTCCGCTGACCGGGGTCGGATTCATGGGCACCTATTCACGTTCGGTGGTCGACCAGTTCGACCCGACCTCGGCGGCGCGCGCCGTTCACAGCATATGGTTGGAGCTTCTCGCCGAGAACGGGTTCCCCGCCTTCTTCATCTGGCTGGGGATCACCGGGGCGGGGGTGCTCGCCGCGAGGCGAATCATCCGGCGCACCCGCGATCACCCGGATCTCGCGTGGTGCGCGGACCTCGCGCGGATGACGCAGGTTTCCATGATTGCCTACGTGGTCGGGGGCACGTTGCTGTCGTTGAGCTACTGGGACTTCTATTTCACTGTATTGGGAGTCGTGACGGCGACGGACGTGTATGTCCGCCGGGCACTCGCCAGCCCGGATAAGGTTCGGGCCCAAGCCCTTCCGCCCTGGCGCCAAGTGGATACGGCTGGCGGCGCGACGGCGGCTGCCCGATGACCGCGCTTCTGCTGCTTGCCACCGTGGTCGCGGTGACGTGGCTGTGTGTTTGGGCGACGGAGGAGGCGCCGACGCCGCCCGGTAAGTGGTGCCCGTTCGAGATCCGGGACGTGAACGATGAGCAGGCTCCGCCACCGGATCCGCGCGCGAGGCCGGGGTGGCGGTCCGGCCCCGGGCTCGTGAGGGACCGAAGCGAAAGGCCATGGAAACGCTCCGGCTCCTGACGTTCTCCACCCTCTATCCCAATGCGGCGCGGCCCAATCACGGCATCTTCGTCGAGAACCGGCTGCGCCATCTGGTCGGGAGCGGCGAGGTCTCGAGCGTCGTCGTCGCCCCAGTCCCGTATTTTCCGTCCGCCGCGCCGGTTTTCGGCGACTGGGCGGTCAATG
>JBDTFI010000273.1:0-4610 GCA_039938035.1 Acetobacteraceae bacterium
GTGTAAACCTGGGTCGCGGTCGTGTCGCTCCAGCCCATGCCCATGACCGCCATGCGGCGTTCCATCTGTCCCACCACGAAGCGGACCTTCTCGGCGATGGCATCTTGGGTGGTCTCGCCGTAGCGGATGGTCTTTTCACGGTATGTCTTGCCATCCTCCCGCGCCTCGCCGCTGCCGGCGACGACGAAGGATGGCGCCGCATCGGCCGCCGGCAGCACATAACAGAAGGCATGAAAGCTCGGCGTTGCCGGCGGCGCGATCTCGGGGCAGACATTGCTGCGCGCCACCGGGTTCACGTCGCCGGCGACAATTCCCCAACGCTCCAGCGTGCCCACATAGTCACGGTTGAAGGCGACGAACCCCGCATCGGTGAACGGCGCCGGCGAACGTAGCTCACAGGCGCAGAAGGACGCGACGGGCTGGCGCTCGGCCTTGAGGAAGTCCTCGATGCGTGAAAAGCCCTCCGCGAGCGGCACGGGCCGGGCGAAGCGTACGCGTTCGATCAGGAATCCGGGCCGTGCGGCGATGCCGGCCGAATACTGGAATGGACCGGGGATGAAGCTGTACCCGGTGCGTTCGACGATGCCGCTCATTCGTGGTGCTCCTCGCGGGGGTGCCGGCCGCCCGATTTGCCGTGGCGGGTCTCGAATTCATGCACGGCGGAAAAGCCCATCAGCGTGTTCATCTCGGCGAACGCCAGCATGGGCGCGTCCGAGCCGGTGCCGATGCCGGCGGATTTCAGGTGGCGATAGGCCATCTGCAACGCCCGGGCGGCGGTGAGAAACCCGGTGGCGGGATAGATGGCGGCGGTGAATCCCATCCGTGCGAGTTCGCCCGTGGAGAGGTATGGCGTGCGGCCCCCCTCGACCATGTTGGCGAGCAGGTTGGCGCCGCGAAACGTCTCGGCGACGCGGCGCAGTTCTTCCAGGCTTTCGGGGCTTTCAACGAACAGGATATCGGCACCCGCGTCGAGGAAGCGCCCGGCGCGGCGCAGCGCCTCGTCCATGCCCTCGGAGTAGCGGGCGTCGGTACGTGCGACGATCAGGAAGTCACGGTTGGGGCGCGCCTCGACGGCGACGCGGATCTTCGCGACGGCGTCGTCGGCCGAAATCACCCGCCGATGTTCGGTGTGGCCGCATTTCTTCGGAAATTCCTGGTCCTCCAGCTGGATGCCCGCGGCACCGGCGGCCGCGTAGCCGCGCACCGTGCGATCCACGTTCAGCAGGCCGCCATAGCCGGTGTCCCCGTCGGCGATGAAGGGTACGCGAACGGCGGCGGCGATGCAGCGCACCCGGTCAAGCATCTCGCTGTAGGTGGCGACGCCGGCGTCGGGCACGCCGAGCGCCGAGGCAACGGAACCATAGCCGGTCATATACAAAGCATCGAAGCCCACCGTGTCGGCGACCCGAGCGGAGATGCCGTCGAATATGCCGGGCAGCGCCAGGCACTTGCCGGGCACGAGAAGCGCACGCAAGCCAGTCGGGGTCATTACAGTGTCCATCACCATCGTCTCCTGTCATTCCGTTATTGGCCGATGTCGCCTCCGACGCGCACGCGCACGCGGCGTGCATCGCCTGGCAGGTAGGAGAGCGGAATGTCCTCCAGTTCGACCAGCTTCAGTGTCTCCCGCCGTGCCCCAGCTTCCACGGCGCGCCGCTCCGCCTCCGCCTGCGCCTCCGCGATCGCAGCCTCGCGGCTGACGCCGGAGAAGATCTGATCGACTTCGCCGCTGGCCTGGGAAATCGCGGCGCCGACGGCGTTCGCCACCGCATGGTGGGGAACCCGGATTACCTCGGAGCATCCTTCCACCTTGTCGGGTATCAGGAAGCTGCCGCCGCCCACGGCGAGCAACGGTACGTCGGCGGCCTCGACCTTCATGCGGTCGACCGCCTCGGCGATCATGTCGCCCATGCGTTGCAGGATGCGGCCGGTCAGTGCCGCCGGGAGATGGGCGACGCGGGCGGGAACGCCCAGATCGATGCGCCCGGCGGCCACCGCGACATCGGTCGCGGTCAGCGTGTCGCCGCCGAACGCCAGGCCCTTTTGCAGCAGGCGGAAGCCGACGCTGGCGGGGCCGATTCGACCGCCGTCGGCGGCGATCTCGGTGCCGCCGCCGAGACCGATGGAGAGCAGATCGGGCATTCGGAACAACGTGCGCACGCCGCCCACTTCCACCGCGGCGTTCGCCTCGCGCGGGAAGCCGCCCTTCAGGCATCCGACATCGGTGGTCGTGCCGCCGACGTCGACCACCACGCCGTCCTGCAACCGCGACAGGAAGGCGGCGCCGCGCATGCTGTTGGTGGGGCCGGAAGCGAAGCAGTACACCGGAAACCGCCGCGCCAGTTCGGCGCGCATGATGGTGCCGTCGTTCTGGGTCAAATAGAGCGGCGCGTCGATGCCGCTCTGGCGCAGCGCCTCGGTGAAGGCATCGGTTGTCTTGCGCGCGAGATCCTGGAGGCAGGCGTTCAGCAAGGTTACGTTCTCGCGCTCCAGCAATCCGATCCGCCCCAGCTCGCTCGACAACGTCACGTTGACGCCGGGGATCTCCTCGCGAAGGATGCGCGCGGCGTCCTGCTCGCACTCGGGGGTCAACGGCGAGAAGATGCTGGTCACGCCTACCGCGGTGATGGTGGCATCGGCCATGCGGCGCGCCGCGTCGCGGATCGCCGCGTGATCGAGCGCCACGATGGGGCGGCCGTCGTACTCATGGCCGCCGCGGACCATCGCCACCACGCCGTCCTGCAATCGCGACAGGAAGGCGGCGCCACGCATACTGTTGGTGGGGCCGGAGGCGAAGCAGTACACCGGAAAGCGCCGCGCCAGTTCGGCGCGCATGATGGTGCCGTCGTTCTGGGTCAAATAGAGCGGCGCGTCGATGCCGCTCTGGCGCAGCGCCTCGGTGAAGGCATCGGTCGTCTTTCGCGCGAGATCCTGGAGGCAGGCGTTCAGCAAGGTGACGTTCTCGCGCTCCAGCAATCCGATCCGCCCCAGTTCGCTCGACAGCGTGACGTCGACGCCGGGGATCTCCTCGCGCAGGATGCGCGCGGCGTCCTGCTCGCACTCGGGGGTCAACGGCGAGAAGACGCTGGTGACGCCGACCGCGGTGATGGCGGCATCGGCCATGCGGCGCGCCGCGTCGCGGATCGCCGCGTGATCGAGCGCCACGATGGGCCGGCCGTCGTATTCGTGGCCGCCCTGGACCATCGCCACCACGCCGCGCACCATCGCGGCCAGGTCTTCCGGCCAATCGACGAACGGCGGCAGGCTGGCGCTGGCGGGCAGGCCGATGCGCAGCGCGCCGACGCGTTGGAGCGCCCGGCGCTCGATCACCGCATTGGTGAAATGCGTCGTCCCGATCACCACCGCATCGACCTGACCGGTCGCGTCGCCGGCCTCGTCGAGCAGGAGCCGCAAGGCGGTGCGGATGCCGCCCAGGACGTCCTCGGTCGTGGCCGTCTTCACCGCGTGGCGAACCTGCTCGCCGTCGATCAGCACGGCATCGGTGTTGGTGCCGCCGACGTCGATCCCGATACGTTTCATGGTGCGGCCTCGTCGAACACGCTGACGTAATCGAGATCGTGACCGAAGGCACGCGGCCCGACATTCGCCAGTCCCTTCGGCGTGCGCAGGATGGGCGGGGCCGGCAGGGCGACGATGCTGGCGCGTTGGCCGTATCGCAAACTCTCGGTGCCGATCGCCTCGCCCGAGACACTGTCGAGCAAGCAGATCAGGTCGGGCGTCGTGATGACGACGCGGCCATCGCGCCAGCCGACGGAGAACTCGTTCTGGAACGCGACATCGAAGCGAACGCCGCGATCGTCATCCAGCCCGTCCAGCCGGACGCTGCCGCGCAGGAATCCCTCCGTCGTAACGCGCTGCACGTCGACGATTTTTCCGCGAAACAGCAGCTTGCCGTCGGCCGCGGCGAGGGTGGCGGCGACCGGGTCCTCGTGCAGCCGGCGGGCACGACGCACTTCCGTGCCCAGCGCGATCGCCTTGGTTGTCGTATAGAGAATGCCGTGCTGCTTCACTTCGGCGCCGGTACGGGGCGCCTTGCAGGTGGCGGCGATGGAGCCGACCTCGGTGCAGGCCTTGCGGCTGATCCGCTCCATCCACTTCCAGCTCGCGGCACGCGCGACGATCACCTCGTTGTCGCGGATGTCGGCGAGCGTCAGCGGGAACATCGGCAGTTCGGCGATCGCGAAGCTGGTCATCTGCGCCTCGGGGAAGGCGCGGCCCATGGCGTCGGCGTCCACCACCGGCAGGCCGGTACGGGCTGCGACCAGCAGCGGCTGGAAGGCGTTGCCGCCGCCGATCTCCACCGACATGACGGCACGGAACCGCCGGCCGAGATACGCCTCCATCATGCGCACCGGCTTGGTGGCGAAGTCGGGATCGGCCAACCGCTCCTGGCCGACCAACGGGGCGCCCATGTTGGAGACCACGGCCACCAGGTCGTCATCGTCGAGGGAAGCCGGGTCCATCAGCGTGACGTGCGTGCCATCGGCGTAGGCCTGGCGCATGTTGAGGTACGACAGATACGGCGACCCGCCCCCACCGGTGCCGAGAATCCAGGCCCCGGTCGCCAGCGGCTCCAGTTCGTCGCGCTC
>JBDTFI010000274.1:0-2528 GCA_039938035.1 Acetobacteraceae bacterium
CGATCGGCACACGCGCAGCAACCGGCCTCGGGCGGCCAATTGACCGTCGTCTCATTCGGGGGATCCTATCAGGACGCCCAGAGCAAGGCCTTGTTCCAACCCGCCGCGAAGGCGCTGGGCATCACCGTAAAGGAGGAGACCTACACCGGCATCGCCGCTTTGCGGTTGAAGGTGAAGGCGGGCGCGGTGACCTGGGACGTCGTCACCAGCGGCTCCGGCACCGCCGCGCACGCGGCCACGGAAGGGATTCTTGAGAAGCTCGACTACAACGTGATCGACGTATCGAACTTCCTCCCCGGCATGTGGCAGGACTATTGCGTCGGCGGCGACGTGTTCTCGACGGTGCTGGCCTGGAACACCAAGACCTATGGCGACCAGGGGCCGCAAAGCTGGGCCGATTTCTGGGACGTGAAGAAATTTCCGGGCAAGCGCTCCTATCGCAACGTCAACACGCTCGAACCCGCGCTGATGGCCGACGGGGTTCCTCCCGACAAGGTCTACGAGGTGCTGTCCGCGCCCGGCGGCATCGAGCGGGCGATCAAGAAGATCAAGGAATTGAAGCCGCATATCGCCGTCTGGTGGGCATCCGGCGCCCAGCAGGCGCAATTGATGACCGATGGCGAGGTCGACATGATCGTCGGCTGGAACGGCCGCTTCGATGCGGCCAGGAAGGACGGCGCCAAGGTGGCGTACACGTTCAACCAGGGTCTGCTCGACTACGATTCCTATGCGATTCCCAAGGGTGCGCCGAACAAGGATCTGGCGATGAAATTCCTCGCCGAAATCAGCAAGCCGCAATATCAGGCGGCGCTGACCAAGTACATCACCTACGGCCCGACCAACAAGAAGGCGTACGATCTGGGCACGATCGATCCCGCCTACGCCAAGCTTCTGCCGTCGTATCCGGCCAACGCCGCCAAGCAGCTTACGCTCGACGTCGACTGGTACATGAAGTTCGAGGCGCCGGCCACGGCGGCCTACCAGAACATGCTGACGGAATGATCAAGGCGCACGGCGAATGGCGCGCCAGGCATCGCTACCGATCACGGTACGACAGGTCGCCAAGACCTATGGGCCGGTCCGCGCACTGGACTATATCGACCTCGATGTCCGGAGCGGGGAATTCCTGACCCTGCTCGGGCCGTCCGGGTCCGGCAAGACGACGCTGCTGATGGTCCTCGCCGGCTTCACCCGGCCCGATTGCGGCAGTCTGAAATTCGGCGATACCGAAGTGATCCGCCTGGCCCCTCACAAGCGCGATGTCGGCATGGTATTTCAGAACTATGCGCTGTTTCCGCACATGAACGTCGCCGCGAACATCGCGTTTCCTCTGCGGTTGCGCCGGGTCTCCAAGGCCGATACGACGCGGCGGGTCGAACGGGCGCTGGAAATGGTCCAGCTCGCGGGCTATGGCGCGCGCCGCGTCGAGCAATTGTCGGGCGGCCAGAGGCAGCGCGTCGCGCTGGCCCGCGCCATCGTGTTCGAGCCGCATATCCTGCTGATGGACGAACCGCTATCCGCGCTCGACAAGCAATTGCGCGAACACATGCAAATTGAATTGCGCCGTTTGCATGAGGCGTTGGGAATGACGACGGTCTATGTGACGCACGATCAGCGCGAGGCGTTGACGATGTCGGACCGCATCGCCGTCATCGACCGCGGACGGATCATGCAGCTCGACGCTCCCCGAAGGATCTACGATCGACCCGCCAACCGGATTGTGGCCGAATTCATCGGCGAATCATCGTTTCTGCCCGTCGAGGCAGGGAATGGGGCGTTCTTCCACGCGGGACGGAAGCTGAAGCTGCCTTGTGGACCCACTCCGTCCGGGCGATGCCAGTTGATGGTGCGACCGGAGCGGTTGCAAATCCTCGATGGCGCCGTGCCGGACAACCTGAACGTGCTTCGGGGCACCGTCCAGGACGTGGTCTATCAAGGAGAAAGCTTCCTGTTGCAGGCACGACTGTCCGATGGGAGCATGGTCGGAGTACGCGGCGTCTCCAGCGCCGGCGCCATGGCGGTCCTGCCCGATGTGGGCGCGGCGGTGACACTCGGTCTCGGCCCGGACGACACCATCCTGCTCGCCGACGACGGCCCGCCACCATGAGTTTCGCTCGCGTGACCGGCCCCGTGGAGCCGAACGCCGACGGCCTGCGCCGCGATGCGCTGGCCGAGCGGGTCGCTCTCTTTGGCCTTGGTCTTCCGGCGCTCCTCCTCGTCGTCGTGATCATGGTCGTTCCGGTCGTCTGGCTGTTCTGGTTGTCGTTTCTCGCCGACGACGGCAGCCTGAGTCTGGTGAACTACCAGCGGTTGATCGCGCAGCCGTCCTACGAACGGATCTTCCTCGCCACCTTCGAAATCAGCGCCTTGACTACGGCGGTCTGCGTCGTGCTTGGCTATCCGCTGGCATATGTCCTGTCGCAACTGCCGCCGCGACTGGCCAATCTGTGCATGATCGGCGTGCTGATGCCGTTCTGGACCTCCATCCTGGTCCGCACCTACGCCTGGCTGGTCCTGCTTCAGCGCCA
>JBDTFI010000275.1:0-9123 GCA_039938035.1 Acetobacteraceae bacterium
CTCGAGCTGATCCGCCTTTTGCGCGCGCGCGGCTGCGCGGTCACCTGCGTCATGACCGAAAACGCAGCGCATTTCGTGACCCCCCTCTCGCTGCAAGCGCTGAGTGAATCCCGCGTCTTCACCGAGCTTTTCTCGCTGACCGACGAAAGCGAGATGGGCCACATCCAGCTTTCCCGCAGCGCCGAGCTGGTCGTCGTCGCCCCGGCCACCGCCAATATCCTCGCCAAGATGGCCGCCGGAATCGCCGACGACCTCGCGAGCACGCTGCTGCTCGCGACCGACAAGGCGGTGCTGGCGGCGCCGGCGATGAACGTGCGGATGTGGCACCATCCGGCGACGCAGGCGAACCTGGCGACGCTGACCGCGCGTGGTGTCCACACGGTCGGTCCCGACGAGGGCGCGATGGCCTGCAACGAATTCGGATTCGGCCGCCTTGCCGAACCGCCGGCGATCCTGACGGCGATCGAGCACCTCCTCGTGCCCGACCAGCCCTTGCGTGGTCGGCACGCCCTCGTCACCAGCGGGCCGACGCACGAGCCGATCGACCCCGTGCGCTACCTCGCCAACCGCAGCAGCGGCCGGCAGGGCCACGCGATCGCCGCATCGCTCGCGGCCCTCGGCGCCCGGGTGAGCCTGGTGAGCGGGCCGGTCAACGTGCCAACCCCGCCGGGCGTGGAACTGCACCGGGTCGAGACCGCCGAGCAGATGCTGGCTGCGTGCCTTGATGCGCTTCCCGCCGACATCGCGGTGTGCGCGGCGGCGGTGGCCGACTGGCGGGTGGCCCGGGCGTCCGGCGGCAAGATCAAGAAGGCGCCCGGCGCCGCCCCTCCGGTGCTCGAACTCGTGCCAAACCCGGACATCCTCGCGACCCTGTCCGCCGCCGGCCCCCGGCGGGCCGCCTTGGTGGTCGGCTTCGCCGCCGAGACCGACGCGCTGCTGGAGAACGCCGCCGCCAAGCGCATCCGCAAGGGCTGCGACTGGATCGTCGCCAACGACGTCTCTCCGGCCACCGGCATCATGGGCGGCGAGGAGAACACCGTGCATCTCATCACCGCCGACGGCGTCGAGGACTGGCCCCGCATGGCGAAGCACGCGGTCGCCAACCGCCTGGCCGCGCGCATCGCCGAGGCACTCCGATGAAGCTGGACGCTCTGATCGCCGCCGCCGAGGCGGTCGCCGATGTCGCGGGCGCGGTCATTCGCCCGTTCTTCCGAACGCGGCTGGCGCCCGACGTGAAGGCCGACCGCAGCCCCGTCACGATCGCCGACCGCAGCGCCGAGCAAGCGATGCGAGCCGTTCTCGCCCAGCGTTTCCCCGATCACGGGATCGAAGGCGAGGAATACGGCCTCGACCGCCCCACCGCCGCACTCCGCTGGGTACTCGACCCGATCGACGGCACCCGGGCCTTCATCACCGGGCGGCCCGTCTTCGGCACCCTCATCGCATTGCTGGACGACGGCAATCCGATCCTCGGCGTGATCGACCAGCCGATGACCGGCGAACGCTGGATCGGCGCCGCCGGCCGCCCGACGATTTTTCGCGGCCCGCTCGGCGGCACCCCCGGCTGCCGCCCCTGCCCCGCGCTGGCCGACGCCGAACTCTCCTGCACGGCGCCGGAGATGCTGGGGCCGCACCGCGCCGCCTGGCAGTGCCTCGCCGACGCCGTCCGGCGCGTGTCCTGGGGCGGGGACTGCTACACTTACGGGCTTTTGGCGCTCGGCCAGATCGACGTGATCGCGGAGGCCGACCTGAAAATCTGGGATTGGGCCGCCCTGTCGCCGGTGATCGAGGGCGCCGGCGGCAGGCTCACCGACTGGCACGGCGAGACGCTCCGCCGCGACGGCGACGGATGCGCCCTCGCCGTGGGCGATCCCTCGCTGCTGGCGGCGGCGGTCGAACGGCTCAAGGGGTAGAACTCGCCCACCAGGGCCACCGTTGCGACACCGATCCGGGGCCACGCCGCGCATGGAAACGCCGCGCGGACGGCATCCAACGCCGCGACGCTGCTTGCATCGAGGCCAAGCCACGCGATCACGATGGGAGCTTGCGGCAGTTGCGCGCGCAAGGAATCCGGCTGCGCATCGGCATCGACGAGCAGAACCCTGGTCCGGTCCGGCAGTTCGGCGAGGAACGGCCCGACCACGCCCACGCCGTCATTGCCGCGCGGCAGCACGACGACGCCGTCGGATCCCGCGAGCGCGGCGGCGGATCGCGCGGCCGCGCGCGCCGGCTGCATCGTCTCCGGGCGCAGGATCAACCCGGCAAGCGCCAGCGCCTGCACCGCGAGAACCGCGCAGCGCAGCGTCCGCGCCCCTGCCCCGGCCTCCAGCGCGCCGGCCAGCAGCAGCGCGGCGAACGGTGTCGCGAAGCACAGATAGCGCAACTCGATCGGGGTGTTGTCGAAGGCCGCGCCCAACAGCAGCAGCCCGAGCGGCGTGGCGACAACGCAGGCCCCCAGCAGAAGCCGCGCCTCGCCGCCCACGCGTCGCCATCGCCGTGCGGTCAGCGCGACCAGCCCGAGCGCCGCCACGCCCAGCGCGCCCCCGAGAAGCGTTCGTGCCGGGCCGGTCACGTAAAGCGGCAGGCCACCGAACAGATTCGCCGTCGCGTACTCGCCGAGCCGCGCGAGGCTCGATCCCAGGCGAAACGGCGGAAACTGCCCGGCTCGACTGGTGCGCTGGGCCAGGAAGAACCACAGATCGGCCGGCAGGAACGCCGCGCACCCCAGGCCGGCCGCCGCCCATATCCGCCATCGCCGCCAATGCGTCCCCACCAGCCACGCCAGCGCCGCGCAGCCGGTAAAGGCGCTGAGGTAATTCGTGAACGTCGCCGCGCCGAGCAGCAGCCCGCCGGCGAGCGCCTGACGCCCCCGGTTGGCCCGCAGAATAAGCAGCACACCGCACAGGCTCAGCACCTGCGCCAATGCGAACCCCCGCGCGACCACCCCCGTATAGGCAAACCCGTAGCATCCGGCGGTGAACAGCATCGCGAGCGCGGCCGGAATGCGGACCGTGCGTGCGATGGCGCCGACGGCCGCCAGCGCGCCCAGGGCGCACAGCACGGAAAGCATCCGCATCGCGAGCAACCCGTCGCCGGCGATCGCGCGCCAGGCCGCGAGCATCCAGAAGTACAGCGGCGGATGCACGTCGGTCTCACGCAGCGCGCGCGCGATGGCAAGCGGCCCGGCGTGGGAGATGAACGCCGCCCGCACGTCGCCTGCCCGAAACACCGTCGATGGCCATACGGGCCGCGGCGTCGGCGAGGTGACGAAGACGCTGTACCCCTCGTCGTACTCGAAGCCGCGCGTCGCCGCCGCGCAGATCAGCACGACGGCGGCGAGCAGCAGGACCAGAAACTGTTTACCGGACCTCAATTGTCTTGCGCGCCTGATGCGGATCGGACGGATCATGGGGCGCAAAGATTGACAACAAGCTTCCTCAGACCCCGCACCTCGGCACTTCTGTTCGTCGTCTTCCTTCTGGCGCGCCTTCCCGCCGTGGCAATGCCGCCGCCGCCCCGCGTGGCGGCGCTGGCGCGCGGGGTGAACATCACCAATTGGTTCCGCTTCCCGGCAAGCACGGCCCCGGCCGCGATCGGTGCCTATCTGAGCGATCCGGCGATCGCCGATCTCCGCCGCGCCGGCTTCACCTTCGTCCGCCTGCCGTTTGATCCGGTGTTCGCCGCGACCCCCGCGGGACGCGATCTTCTGCTCACCCAGGTCCGCCGGCTCGAGGCGGGCGGCCTCGCGGTCGTTCTGGTGCCCGCCTCGGCGACGTGGCGGCTGGAGGATCGCGCTGCCGACCGCACGGCCCTTCTGGACACCTGGGGTCGCCTCGCCCCGGCCCTGCGAGTCCTGCCGCCGGACCGCATTTTCCCCGAAGTGGTGAACGAGCCGGTGTTCCCCGGCGCCACCGGTGCGTGGGCCGGCTTGCAGCACGAAGCGCTGGCCGTGATCCGCCAGGCGCTGCCCGCCAACACCGTCATCCTCGACGGGGCGAACTGGAGCAGCCTCGACGGGCTCGACGCGCTGGCGCCCGAGGCCGATCCCGACGTGGCCTACAGCTTCCACTTCTACGACCCGGCGGAGATGACCTCCCTCGCCGCGTACCACCCCGGGCTCGACGTCGCCGCACTCGCCCGCCTGCCGTTCCCGATCGAGGATCCGCTTGTATGCACCCGCGCCGCCGCGAGCCAGGACAAGGCCACCGTGGCGCTCGTCGGCTTCGTATGCGCGCAACGCTGGAACGTCCCGGCGATCGAGGCGAGGATCGCGCGCGCCGCCGCGTGGGCTGCGCGCAATCATGCGGTGGTGCTGGCAACCGAGTTCGGGGCCTCCGCCCGGCTGAATGCCGGAGCGCGACTCGCCTGGATCGAAGCCGTGCGCATGGCCTGCGAACGGGCCGGCATCGGCTGGGCATTGTGGGGCTATGACGACGTGATGGGCTTTGATGTCGCCCGTCCCCCGGGACAACGGCCGCCACTGGACAGCGGGCTGTTGCGGTCGCTCGGACAACTTCAACCCTCAGGCGAACCTTAAGCCATGTTGCCCCCATACATCTCCGTAGGAAAATAGATGCCTCCCTAATTTGTGACTTCCACTTCGCTCAGGTTCCCTCCTCTAAATGATCTCGCCCGGTGAGTTTCCGCCCGTCCCCTGACGGGCAAGCGGGTTCCATCGGGCCCCTCCGATCGGACGGGAGTACTGCGTGCTGGTAACACTCACGACGGATGACCACTCTCGTCCACCCAACGAACATGCCACGATCCTGGTCGTCGATGACGACGCCGAGGTCCGCGAGATCGTCGCCGAGTTCCTGACCGATGCCGGACACCACGTCCTCCAGGCCGACGGTGGCCAGGCGGCGCTGCGGGTCATCAAGGAGGCCCCCCACGTCGATCTGCTCATCACCGATGTCCGTATGCCGGATATCTCGGGGATCGAACTCGCCGAGCGCATCACGCGCGACCACGACGACCTCAAGGTGATCCTGATCTCCGGGTACTTCGTCGCGCGGGAGACAAGCCTGCGGCTGCTTCGCAAACCGTTCCGAATGAAGGACCTCGAAGCGGCGGTGCAGGCGGAGCTTGCCTCATAGAACGCCGTGCGTTACCCCCCACGCGACAGCGAGGGGGATCAATGGGCTCGTTGTTCGGCGGCGCGGGCCAGGCGCTGGATACGCTACACGTCATCTGCGACGCTTTAATTGCGGCGTCGTGCTACTCGATCTCTGCAACGCTCGTGACGTTCCTCCTCCGCCGGCGTGACGTCGCTTTCCGCTGGGTGGTCTGGCTCGTCGCGCTGTTCATCGTCGCCATCGGCACCAGCCACCTTTGCGACATTTGGGTGGCGTGGGGGCCGAACCAGGAGGGACAGGCTGTTGCGAAGGCGCTCATAGCGCTCATCGCGGCGGCCACGGCGATCGCCCTCTGGCCGATGCTTCCCAAGGCATTGGCGTTGCCTTCCGCGGCGGAATTCGCCCGTGCGAACGTCCGTCTGGCCGAGCAGGTCGAGCAGCGCGACGCGGCGATGCTGGCCTTGCGTCGGGAAACCGCGGACCGCGTGCATACCGAGGAGATGCTGCGTCAGGCGCAGAAGATGGAGGCACTGGGCCAGCTGACCGGTGGCGTCGCCCACGACTTCAACAATCTGTTGATGGTGGTGCAAGGCAACCTGGAGGCGCTGGACAAGCAGATCGGCGCCGACGATCCGCTGCGTCGTTATATCCAACGCGCCTCCAGGGGCACCGCCCGGGGCGCCGTACTGATCCAGCAGCTCCTCGCTTTCGCCCGCCGCCAGAACCTCCAGCCCTCGCGGTTCGACGTGAATCAGCGCATGACCGGCCTCGCGGAGTTGTTGCGCGGCTCGCTCGGCCGCTCGATCCTGCTCGACTGGCATCTGGAGGCGGCGGGCTGGCCGGTGGAGGCTGACCCGAGCCAGCTGGAGACGGCGCTGCTCAATCTGGCGGTGAACGCGCGCGACGCCATGCCCAATGGCGGGCGGCTGGAGATCGGCGCGGAGAACACCCATGTCGCGATGCCGCTTCAGGCCGCCGACGGCGAAATGGGACCCGGCGACTATGTCCGCATCCGCGTCGCCGACACCGGCATCGGCATGAGCCGGGAGGTGCGCGAGGCGGCGTTCGAGCCGTTCTTCACCACCAAGCCGGTCGGCCACGGAACCGGGCTCGGGTTGAGCCAGGTGTACGGTTTCGTCAAGCAGTCACGCGGCCACATCACGATCGACAGCTCGCCCGGAAAGGGCACCGCCATCACCATCCTGCTGCCGCGGGCGGCCACCAAGGAGAACGGCTGATGCTCCGCGCACGCGCCGCCGTCCTGTCACGCATCGGCGCGCCGATGACGGTCGAAACGATCGAAATCGGCGAAATCGGTCCGGGCGACGTGCTGGTGCGGGTACGTGCCGCCAGCCTCTGTCACACCGACGTCGAGGCGATCGACGGGGCACTGGCGCTCCGCCTCCCCGCCGTGCTTGGCCACGAGGCGGCCGGAGAGATCGCCGAAACCGGCCCCGGCGTCGATGTGTCGCGGCGGGGCGAGCGGGTGGTGCTGTCGTGGAACCCGCATTGCGGACACTGCTTCTATTGCGAGCGGGCGCAGCCGATCCTGTGCGCGACCTATCTCGCGAACGGTCCCACGGCGTTCCACTTCGACACAAATCCCCGGCTTTTCTGCGACGGCGTGCCGATCCACCAGCTCATGTATCTCGGCAGCTTCGCCGAGTATTGCGTGGTGCCGGCGCAGTGCGCCGTCCGCGTGCCGGACGCGATGCCGTTCGACCGTGCCGCGCTGCTCGGCTGCGCCGTGATGACCGGCGTAGGCGCCGCGACGCGGATCGCCGATCTGCGCTTCGGTGCCGTCGCGATGGTGCTCGGCTGCGGTGCTGTCGGGCTGTCGGCGGTCCAGGGATGCCGGCTCGCCGGAGCCGGCATCATCCTGGCGATCGATCCCGATCCGGGACGCCGCGAACTCGCCCGAACCGTCGGCGCGACCCACGCCACCATCCCGGACGAGGCGGTGGCGCTGGCCCGCGCACTGACCGGCGGGCGCGGCGCGGACGTGGTGATCGAGGCGGCCGGCCGCGCCGAGGCGTTCGCGCTGTCGGTCGAGGCGGCGCGTCCGGGCGGGCAGGTCGTGTGGCTCGGCAAGGTCGCCGTCGGCGATCCGATGACCTTCCGCTGGGGCAGTCTGATGCAGGAGAAGCGGATCATCCGCAGTTCCTACGGTGGTGCCCACCCCGACCAGGACTTCCCGTTGCTCGCCCAGGCGTATCTGGGCGGCAAGCTCCGCCTGGACGAGATGATCTCCGCCCGGATCGAGTTGGCGGCGATCAACGAGGCGGTCGGCGCGCTGCGTGGGGGTGAGATCATCCGCGCCGTCGTCATCATGGGAGGTCATTCGTGACCGTCTACGAAGGAGGCCGCAGCCTGGACGGAGCCGAGGTGACGGCCGACGGCGCCCCGCTCGACCCGCGCCTCGACCTGCACGCCTTCAGCAGCACCGGGTTCGAGTGGACCTACGAGGGTGACGGCCCCCGCCAGCTCGCCCTGGCGCTGCTCGCCCACCATCTGCGCGACCCCGCGCGGGCGCTGGCACTGACCGAGCCGTTCATGCATGCCGTCGTGGCGGAGCTGGACAATGCCTGGCGGCTGAACAGCACCGATATCGACGCGGCGCTGGCCGCGATCGCGCCGACCTGAGCCGGCCCGTCAACCGCCGCGTCCGTCCGCCGCCAGGAGTAAATCGCGCGGGTTTCCCGCGACCCCGCCGAGCGGGCCGAGAACATGCGCGCAAACGACGTCGATACGGGCGAGCAGGTCCGCGACCTCGGCTTGCGTCCGCACATAAGGTGTGTGCCCCGCCGCCAGCGACGGGCTGTGATAGTGCATCACCAACGTCTTGTGTCCGCCCCGCACCAGCGCCGTGGCGAGCCGGGTCAGATCGTCCGTGCTGACGCCCTCGGGCGTCAGCGACGCGGTCCGAAAGGCGCCCAGTCGGGACATCACCCCGCGTAGCCGAAATGTCCTGGCGAACGTGGTGTCGAGTGCACGGTTCACGGCCAGCCCGAACGGCGCCAGCGATCCAGTATGGCCCCGTGACATCGGCACCGAGACGATGGGCGGCTCGCCGGCGACATACGGCACGGCGCGCAGGCCGCGCAGGTCGGGACCGCCCGTCGATCGAAGATCGACGCCGGGCAGGATACTGAAATCCACCTGGATGCCGTGACGCGCGATCAGCGCCAGTGTGTTCGGGCCGATGCCATACCGTCCCGCCTTGTAGAACAGCGGCCGGAAACCGAAGCCGCGCTCGATGGCGTCGATCAGATTGACGAGCTTCGCCTCCTCGACCTCGGGCGAAAGGTTGCCCGGATAGGAGTTGAGCGCGCTGACCGCTTCAGTGAACGGCGGGTTGGTCCAGGGATGCAGGTGCGCCCCGATCTCACAGGCCCCCCGCGCATTGATCGCCCCCAGCGTCTCGATGGCCTCCGGCTGTGTCGCGACGGGATAGTCGATCACGTAGATCGGCCGCACTCCGTGCCGATCCAGCACCGCCTGGCCACCCTCCTGCGCGGTGACATTGGAAACGCTTACGAGATGGCGTGCAAAGGGCTTCGACCAGTCGAACTCGGCTTCGGTGTCGACCACGACATAGAGGCGCGGCGGTCCTGGCATGTCCGGAATCGCGTGATAAGCGATCCCGAACAGGCGCGCGTCGCCTGACGCCCCCGCGGGTTGTACGGACAAAGGGGCGGGGCTATCGTTCACGCCGGGAAGGACACGAAAACGTCATCGCTTGAATTGTAGCCGTCCGCAAGGACTGAAGTCAGCATTCTTTCACGCGACCGAGAGGAAGGTCCAAACTGGCGCCTCGAAGTCGCGGGTCACCTGGACTCCGCCCCGGCGGCGAGGGCGCCAGGCGGTCGGATCATTCGCCGGCGATGCCGACCGGGCGCGAGAACCGTCGGCGCAACCGGTCCAACCCCAGCAAGGACATCACTTCCTCGATGATATCGCGGCACAACACATACGCCGCCGCAGGATAGGCCAAGGCCCCGGTTCCGACCAGGATGGCGAGCCGCTCAAGAGCGGACAAGCCGACAGG
>JBDTFI010000276.1:0-3921 GCA_039938035.1 Acetobacteraceae bacterium
CGTGGCGGAAACCAACCGCGTCGTGCGCTTCCCGTGGCATCCCGGGGCGCTCCGTCCGGACGGACCGGCGCAAACGATCGTCGCCGAGATCGCGCCCAGCACCGGCGGCCATTGGACGCGTGATGTCGCGTTCAGTCCGGACGGGCGGCGGATGTACGTCTCGGTTGGCTCGGCTTCCAACGACTCTGATCAGGTGGCGCCGTGGCGCGCCGACGTGATCGCCTTCGATCCGCAAGGCGGCGGGCGACGGGAATTCGCGACCGGCCTGCGCAATTGCGTGAGCTTGGCGATCGCGCCGCGATCGGGCACGCCGTGGTGCGCGGTCAACGAGCGCGACGGGCTCGGCGACAGCCTGCCGCCCGACTTCGTCACCCACGTGCGGGACGGCGGCTTCTACGGCTGGCCGTGGTTCTACATCGGCGATCACGAGGACCCGCGCCATCGCGGCAAGCATCCGGAGGTGGCAGCGCGCGTCCTGGTGCCGGACGTACTGATCCAGCCGCACTCGGCCCCACTCGGGATGGTCTTCTATGATGGACACGGGCCGGCGGCGTTCCCGGCGGACTATCAGGGCAGCATCTTTGCCGCCCTGCACGGATCATGGAATCGCGCGCTGCGGACGGGCTACAAGCTGATCCGCATCCGTCCCGGCGACGGCGCCTATGAGGACTTCCTCACGGGCTTCGTCGCCAACGACCGTGCGGTGTGGGGCCGCCCCGTCGCGGTCGCCGTCGCCCATGACGGCGCGCTGTTGATGACCGACGATGGCGGCGAGGCGATCTGGCGGATCGCGCCCGCCCATCCATGATCTCCCGAAATTGAGCCGCCGGCCCGCGCTCCCGTCCACATGTCAAATACGGACGCAAGAAGGAGAACGGCCTTGTGGGAACAGATCGAGCTTAGCCGCGGCGTGAAAGTCGGGCGGAGGCCGCCGAGCGAACCGGAACTCGCCGCGCTCCACCGCGACGGTGTCCGCTCCGTGATCGACCTGCGAACCGACGCGGAGCCGCGGGGCATCTACCTGGCCCCTGCCGAGGAAGCGGAGGTCGTGCGCGCCTACGGCATGGAATCCATCCGCGTCCCGGTCTCGGCGGCGCAGGTGGACAAGGGGGACCTCGACCGCGTCGGGGAGGCGTTGCGGAACGCGCCGAAACCGCTGCTGATCCACTGCGCCAGCGGCAAGCGCGCTTGTATGCTCGCGCTGGTCCATACCGCGATCGAGACCGGCACGCCGGGCGCGGAGATGCTCGAGATGGCGCGTCACCTCGATGTCGTGTTCGGCGATCCCGCCCAGCAGCTTATGTACGCCGATTACGTCGATCAGCACGAAATCCGCCCCGACGCCCTGCTGCGCCGCGAGGACGCGCTGCGCGTCGATGGGCGGCCGGTTCCGTTGCTCCCCGAAGCCACGCGCAGGCTCGCCGAGCAGATGCGTGAGGAGACACGTCGGCACCTCACGGTGATCGAGAGGCGGCGCAGCCGCACGAGCGTGCGCCCGGCCCGCCGCCGTTTCGCATGGCGCGGCGGAGCGCGGTTCGCACCCAGGATCAGGCTCAGCACGGCCGCGGCACTCGCCGGCGCGGCGATGCTGATATTCGATCGCCGGCTCCGGGTTCCGATGCTGCTCGCCGCCGGCGTGGCCGCCGGGCGCGCGATGGCGATGTTGCGGGGCCGTCCGCCTGCGCCGCTGCCGCCGGAAGACCCCGCGCTTGAGCGCGAGATCGCCGACCTTCAGAGACAGGTGCGGCGTCTGCGCGAGACCGCCTGACTCCCCTCTAGGCCGGGGGACCAAGTGGATGCTAAATTGCCGCCGCTAGCATGGGCGAGGTCGGGGGACGTGGACAAAAGAGACGGTTGGCGTAGGGACAGCAGGCGGCGCCGGGGCTTCGACGATGAGCCTGGTCCGCGTCCCGACGAGGGCGGCTGGACGCCGCCACCACCGGCGCGCCCGGCGTTTCGCGCGGGGCCCCCGATGATGGGCACCGGCCCGGAGGCCGAGGCGGTGGTGAAGTGGTACAACGCCGACAAGGGCTTCGGCTTCGTCGAACTGAGTGACGGGACGGGTGACGCGTTCCTGCACGCGAGCGCGGTCGAGCGCGTCGGGTCTGCTCCGCCGGTGCCGGGCACGCAGTTGCGCGTCCGCGTGGGCCAGGGTCAGAAGGGCCGGCAGGTAACGGAGATAACCCATGTCGGCGAGGTCGGCCCCGCGCCCGCCCAGCCGCCCCGCGCCCCGCGCCCGGGCGGGTTCGGCGCAGCCGGCGGCGGCTATGGCGGCGGCGGCGGATACGCTCCGCGCGAGCAGAGCAGCTACCAGGCCACGCCGACGGGTGAGGAAATCACCGGCACGGTGAAATGGTTCAACGCGGAGAAGGGCTTCGGCTTCATCACGCCCGAGAGCGGCGGAAAGGATGTGTTCGTCCACATCTCCGCCCTGAACCGGAGCGGGATGAACGATCTTCACGAGGGCCAGGTGGTTCGGGTGCAGGTCGTCCAGGGTCGCAAGGGGCCGGAGGCGGGTTCGGTCTCGACGCCGTAGCGCGGGCGATCAGACGGGCGCGCGTTCCAACTCCCCGCGCGCCGCCAGCGCCTTGATCCGATCGCCGGCGCGAAGGGCGAGGGCCTGGATGGTCAACGACGGGTTGACCCCGCCGATCGTCGGAAACAGGGATCCGTCACATACCCACAGATTGGGGACGTCCCATGACCGGCCATCGGCGTTGACGACGCTGGTCTTCGGATCGTCGCCCATCCGGCAGCCGCCGTTCAGGTGCGCCGTGCTCGGTGAATCCCAGAGATCGGTCGCATCGACGGCGTGCATCGCCGCGCGCATGTGGCGCAGCGCGTGCTGGCGCAATCGGTTGTCGTTCTCGCAATAGGAAAACGTCACCTTCGCGACCGGCAGGCCGTACTGGTCCTTCTCCTCGGCGAGGCTTACCCGGTTCTCCTCGCGCGGCATCACCTCGCCACAGATCTTCAGCCCTGCCTGATGGATGTAGTTGGCCATCGCCGCCTTCAGCTCGTCGCCCCACAGCCCGCGCTCGCCGGCCACCGCGCCAGCCCATTCGATGGGTAGCGGCCCCTGACTCATGTAGACATAGCCGCCGAAGAAATCCTTGCTCGTATCGGTGTAGTTCCAATGCTCCGTCAGCGACATCGAGGGCGGGCCCTTGTACCAGCGGACCTCCTCGTCCATCAGGCCCCAGACGGCGTCGTTCGACTGGGTCATGAAGTATTTGCCGACCAGGCCGTTCCGGTTGGCCAGGCCGTCGGGAAACTGGGCGCAGGCGGAGTTCAGCAACAGGCGCGGCGTCTCGATAGCGTAGCCGGCGACGACCACGTTCCTGGCCTTCTGGAAGCGCCATTTGCCTTCGCGGTGATAGTTCACGCCCGTCGCGCGGCCCTGCTGGTTCACCTCGACGCGCCCGACCATCGCGAGATCGCGCACCTCGGCCCCGGCGGCGAGCGCACGGGGCAACCAGACGACGAGCGCGCTTTGCTTGGCGTTGGTGGCGCAACCCACGCCGCAGAAGCCGCGATACACGCAGGGCGGTGACAGGCCGCGCGGGGCGGAGACGGTGGCGAGCGGCGTCGGCGCCCATTTGATGCCCAGCTTTTCGCAGCCGCGCGCCAGCACGAGGCCGGCTGCGTTCACTTCGTGCGCGCGATACGGATAGCGCGGCCGAGGCGGACCCCAGGGATAGTTGACCGGCCCGGCGATCTTCAGCGCGTCCTCGACCTGATCGTAGTAGCGCCACATCTCGCGCCAATCGAGGGGCCAATCGACGCCGTAGCCGAGCTTCGTGCGGGATTTGAACCATTCGGGGCGGAAGCGCAGCGACACCATCATGAAATGCACGGTGCTGCCGCCGACGGCCTTGCCACTGTTGCGGCGGCCAAGCTTGAACGCCTCATCGCCCTCGA
>JBDTFI010000277.1:0-2693 GCA_039938035.1 Acetobacteraceae bacterium
GGGCGCCGGAACCAGCAGCCGGGCGGTGTGGAACTTCTTCAGCAGCCGCTGCATGTTGTCTTCGTAAGCCGCGCCTTCCTCGGTGTATTTGGCGTAGCGGTTCTTCGACGTGCCGCGGGTGAAGAAGGCGCCCCGCGTCGGATGCGTGCCCGGATAGGTGCGGAACGTGATGCCGTCGTCATCGACGTCGAGGTAGCGGCCGAAATCGCGGCCCGCCTGAAGCTCCTCGGCGGTCATCACCTTGCCCCGATCCATCCGCCGGGAATCGTCCCATGCGAGTGGCTTGCACAGCCGCTCGTTCATGCCGATGTCGAGGTCCATCAGCACGAAGACGGGCGTTTGCAAGCGATCGGCGAGGTCGAAGGCGAGCGCCCCCATCTCGAAACATTCGTGCGGGTCCTCGGGGAACAGCAGGACGTGCTTGGTGTCGCCGTGCGAGGCGTAGGCGCAGGTCAGCACGTCGCATTGCTGGGTCCGCGTCGGCATCCCGGTGGACGGCCCGGCGCGCTGGACATCGAAGATGACGGCCGGGATCTCGGCGAAATAGGCGAGGCCGAAGAACTCCTGCATCAAGGAGATGCCCGGTCCCGACGTCGCGGTGAACGCCCGCGCGCCGTTCCAGGCCGCGCCGATCACCATGCCGATCGAGGCCAGCTCGTCCTCCGCCTGCACGATCGCGAAGCGGTGCCGCCCGGTCTCCTTGTCCACCCGGAACTGCCCGCACCAGCGTCCGAACGCCTCGGCGAGGGAGGAGGACGGGGTGATCGGATACCAGGCCGCGACGGTCGCCCCGCCATAGACGGCACCAAGCGCAGCGGCGGAATTGCCCTCCAGGAAGACGCGGTCGCCCACCGCGTCGGCGCGGCGCACCCTGAGGCCGATCGGGCATTCGAGGTGGGCCAGCGCGTAGTCCCGCCCGATGCGGAACGCCGTGACGTTGGCCGCGATCAGCTTTTCCTTGCCGCGGAACTGCTCGGCCAGCAGTGTCTCGATCGCCGCCACGTCGATGTCGAGCAGCGCTGATAGGGCGCCGACATAGATGATGTTCTTGAACAATTGTCGTTGCCGCGGGTCGGTGTATTGTGCATTGCACAATTCGGTCAGCGGCATCCCGATGACGACGATGTCGGAGCGGAACTTGGAAGCGGGCAGGGGCTTGGTCGAATCGTAGAACAAATATCCGCCCGGCTCGATGGAGCGGATATCCTGGTCCCAGGTCTGCGGGTTCATCGCGACCATGAGATCGACGCCGCCGCGGGCGCCCAGATACCCGGCCTCGGACACCCGGACCACATACCAGGTCGGCAAACCCTGGATGTTCGACGGGAAGATGTTGCGCGGGGCGATCGGCACCCCCATCCGCAGGATCGACTTGGCGAACAAGGCGTTAGCACTCGCCGAGCCCGATCCGTTGACGTTGGCGAGCTTGACGACGAAGTCGTTGACCCGCTGCAACCCCTGCGCGCGCGTCAGTGTTTGTGACATACGTGCTCCGCCTGTGCCACGTCGATAAGGAATTTCTGCATGTCCCACGCCCCGGTTGGGCAGCGCTCGGCGCATAGCCCGCAGTGCAGGCAGACGTCCTCGTCCTTCGCCATCACCCGCCCGGTCTTGAGCGGCCCGGAGACATAGAGCGCCTGGGTCAGGTTGCGCGCCGGCGCGCTCAGCCGCCCCCGCAAATCGGCTTCGTCGCCGTTGTCGATGAAGCTGATGCAGTCCTCGGGGCAGATGTCGACGCAGGCATCGCACTCGATGCACAGCGCATCGGAGAACACGGTCTGCACGTCGCAATTGAGGCACCGCTCGGCCTCCTTGAAGGCCAGCCGGTCGTCATAGCCCAGTTCCACCTCGGCGGTGATGTCACGCAAGGCCACGGCCTTGTCGCGATGCGGCACCGCGTAGCGAAGATCGAGCGTGATGTCGTTGTCGTAGCTCCACTCGTGGATGCCCATTTTCTGGCTCACGAGCGTCGACATCGGTGGCGGGCGGTCGTGGACGTCCTCGTTCTCACACAGCTTGTGGATCGAGATCGCCGCCTGATGGCCGTGCGCCACCGCCCAGATGATGTTCTTCGGCCCGAACGCCGCGTCGCCGCCGAAGAAGACGCGAGGATTGGTGGACTGGAACGTCGTCTCGTCCACCGCCGGCATGTCCCACTCGTTGAACGCCACCCCGACGTCGCGCTCGATCCACGGGAAGGAGTTTTCCTGCCCGATCGCCACCAGCACATCGTCGCATGGCACGTGCTGCTCGGGCTCGCCCGTCGGCACCAGACGGCGGCGGCCCTTCGCGTCGTATTCGGCCTGAACCGTCTCGAACATGACCCCGGTCAGCCGCCCGCCTTCATGGGTAAAGGATTTCGGGACCATGTAGTTCAGGATCGGAATGTCCTCGTGCAGCGCGTCCGTCTTCTCCCACGGGGAGGCCTTCATCTCCTCGAAGCCGGAGCGGACGATCACCTTCACGTCCTCGCCGCCCAGGCGGCGCGCGGTCCGGCAGCAATCCATCGCCGTGTTGCCGCCGCCGAGCACGATGACGCGCTTGCCGATCCGCTCGATATGGCCGAACGACACCGAGGACAGCCAATCGATCCCGATATGGATGTTCGCCGCCGCCTCCGTCCGGCCGGGGACCTGAAGGTCACGCCCGCGCGGGGCGCCGGTGCCGACGAAGATCGCCGCGAAATCCTGCGC
>JBDTFI010000278.1:0-5722 GCA_039938035.1 Acetobacteraceae bacterium
AGATCGGCGCCGGCCGGCGCCGGCAGCATGCGCGATCCGGTCGCCAGCACCACGGCGTCGGGCGCCAGCGCCAGCACGTCCTCTATCGAGGCGGTCCGGCCGATGCGGAATGTCACCCCCGCCTCCCGCGCCGCCCGTTCTCGCGGCGCGACCGCCCTAGCCAACGCGTCGCAGCCGGGAATCGCCGCGTTGAGGCCGCACTTCCCGCCGATGCGCTCCGACGCACTGAACAGCGTCACCTCGTGGCCGCGTCGGGCAGCGATCGACGCCGCCTCGAGCCCCGCGATGCCAGCACCGACCACCACGACCCGCCGTCGCACCGGCGCGGCTGCAGGTCGCCAATCCAGCTCGTTCTCCGTTCGCAGACGGGGGTTGACGTCGCACAGCACCGGCTCCGCGCTGTCGATCGTCGCCCAGCACGTATTGCCGCCGATACAGAGCTGGATCCGATCCGCCGCACCCGCGCGCGCCTTCGCCAGCCAACCGGGATCGGCCAGGAGCGCCCGACCGATCATCACCGCGTCGGCCGCCTTTTGCGCCAGCAGTTCCTCCGCCTCCGCCGGCGCGGTCACGCCGCCCACAGCCAGTACTGGCGTCCCCGCGGCGGCAATCCGCATTCGCCGCGTGAGCTCGCGATAGGGCAGCCGCGAATGCGTGCGATCCGGCACGTGTTGGTAAAGCGAGCGCGGATGATGCGCGCCCTGCGCGATCGCCAGGTAGTCGGCGCGCGGCGCCAGATGTCGGACCAGTTCCTCGCCCAGTTCCGGGCCGATCCCGCCGGGCACGCCGTCGTCGCCGGGCAACTTCAGCCCGAGAAGAAATCCTGCGCCGCACGTCAGCCGAATGGACGCACACAACTCGCGGACGAGCAGTGCGCGTCCATCGAGATCGACACCATAACGATCTTCGCGCGCGTTCGCCTGCGGCGAAAGGAACTGATGCAGCAGATGCCCGTGCCCGCAGGAGAGTTCGACGCCGCTGAACCCCGCGCGCTGTAGCCGTCGCGCTGTCGTGGAGAATTCCTCGACCAAGCGGGCGATCTCGTCGAGGTGCATCGGCCGCGGCACCACCCAGCTCAGATCGTCCGGTAGCGCGCTCGGCCCGATCGTTTCCGCATGACGACCGGCACGGCGGAACCCGCGGCCGGGATCCATCATCTGCCCAACGAGGCGGCATCGCTCGCCTTCCACCGCCGCCGCCCAGCGCTGCAGCCCTGCCAGGTTCGCTTCGTCATATGCATTGACACGGCCGCCGGGGCGCTGCCGCGAGTGCGAGGACAGCGCCTCCGTGACGATCATGCCGATCCCACTGCGCGCGCGGTTTCGGTAGAGCGCCACCAGCCCGTCGGTGACCGCGCCGCCCACCGATGCGATCGAGGTCAGCGCGCCCATGACGGCGCGATTCGGCAGCTCGACCGCGCCCATACGCAGCGGCGAGAACAGATGTGGGAACGACTCGGCCACCATCGTAGCCCCTCCTCCATCAGGAAGCCGTGCCAGGACTATGCCCGCGCTACGCCCCTACAGCCACGACTGGGTGGTGACGTCACGCCGAATGGGCCAACCGCCGACGCACATACTGCCCGAAGCCCGCGGCGGTGGAATCCAAAACTCCCTCACGCAACACCGCGCGTCCACGCACGAAGGTATGAACGACCCGGCCACGGAATTGCCAGCCCTCGTAGATCGAGTAACCCGCCGAGGAGACCACATCCGCCCGCGTCTGGGTCCAACTGGCCTCCGGATCGATGAAGGTCAGATCGGCATCAAGACCCGGCGCGATGGCGCCTTTCCGGTGCGCCAACCCCATCGCCCGCGCGGGATTGGTCGACGTCACCGCGGCGATCCGCGCCAGGCTCATGCCGCGCTTGTGGTGTCCCTCGGTCAGCAGTACCGGGAGCATCGTCTCCATCCCGGGGCAGCCCGGCGAGGCATTCCAGATGCCGCCGGATTTGGCGGAGATGTCGCGGTGCACATGATCGGTACCGATCGTGTCGATGTCGCCGGACAGCAGCGCCTGCCACAGCGCCGCGCGATCCGATGCCTCGCGCAGCGGCGGGTTGATCTTGCCGACGTCGCCGCCGGCCCAGTCGACGTCGTGGGTCAGATAATGCGGGCAGGTCTCGATGAATACCCGCGCACCGGCCCGGCGATGGCGCAGCGCCGCGTTCAATGCCTCGGCCGAGGAAGTATGCACGACATACAGCGGCGCACCCGCGACATGAGCCACATAGGCCGCCCGCTGCACCGCGTCGCCTTCCACGAAGGGCGGACGGGTCGCGTTCCAGGTGCGCAGTCCGCCGGTTCCGTCGGGGTCCGCCTGACGCGCGCGCTCGCGCAGGACCCAGGCGATCTCGATCGTCTCGGGGTGCGGGCAGACCATGCCGCCATGCGCCGCCGCAGCCTCGCACAGGCGCAACAGGAAACCGTCGTCGATGTCGGGCAGGCCGAGCCGTTTGCCTTCGCCGCCGCGATTGTTCATGAATATCTTGAAGCTGGGCACGCCATAGTCGCGCACATAGCGGCCGACGTTGGCGAGCTGTTCCTCGGTGCTGATGATGAAGTGATAGCCGAAATCGGTGCGCGATCCGGCGGCAGTTACCGCGATCACCTCATCGAACAGGGTCTCGAACGGATCGGTCGCCATCAGGTAGGGCACGAAGCAGGTGATGCCGCCGGTTGCGGCGGCAGCGGATTCACGGTCCGCATCGGCGGGCACGCGCGGGCGGGCAATATCCTTGTCGTGACCCAGATGCAGATGCACGTCGATCGCCCCGGGCAGCACCACCAGCCCACGCGCGTCGATCTCCGCCTCGGTCGCGCAGCGTTCGCCAGGCGCCAGGATCGCGGCAATCCGACCGTCGCGCACCGCGATGTCGCATTCGGTTTGACCAAGCCCCGGCAAGATCGCCTGACCGCCGCGAACCACCATGTCGAATGACGTGCTCATGGTTTTCCCTTTCGCCTCACTGCCCGCGCACGGCGCGGCTCAACATCGTGATCGAGAGGGCATCGGCCAGAGTGTCGATGGCCGCCTCGATCGCTGCAACGCCGACAGGCGCTAGCGCATGGGTCGCGTTGCCGCGGAATTTCGCCCGTACCGCCTCGGCCTGCGCCGGCCTTCCGGCATTGCCGTAGACATCCGCCACGTGCACCGTCTCGGTGCGGCCGTCGCACCGCCGGCAGACAAGTGCGGCCTGGAACCGGCGCGGGAAGTCGGCGCCCGGCAATTCCTGCCAGTCGATGCGCTGGGCCAGGGCGCGCGCGGCGGACGATAGCGGTTGTTCGAAGCTGGCAAGCGCGATCTCGCCATCTGCCAACCGAGCGGCGATCACCGCGGGCAGCGCCCAGCGCGCGGCATGCGGCGTGGGCGGAGCCTGCTTGAGATCCCACGGCTCACAGATGATCGACGCGGCGCCGGCGGGCACGTGGCAGGTCAGTTGCGTGATGGCCTCGGGCTGCACGCCGCGCGCCAGCAGCAGGCCGGCGGCCTCGATGAAGGGGTGGATGTAATGGCAGCAGGGATAGAATTTGTAGGCGGCGTCGCGCAGATGCCAATGCGCACCAAGATCGCCGAGCAGGGTGCGCAGCAATTCCGGCGCCGCCGCATCGCCGGCGAAGGCGGCGAACAACCCGAAACGGCCATCCAGCGATGTCTCGGGCCCGGTCATCCCGGCCTTGGCCAGACGCGCGGCGGTAAGCCCGGCATGCGCGGCCCAGCCCGGATGCAGCGACTTCACCGAAGAACCGTTGCTGAGAAATTCGAACACGCCCGAGGATTGGCTGAGCGCGATCCCTAGCGCCGCCACCGTCGCGTCCTCATCCAAGCCACCCAGCATCGCGCCGATCAGCGCGGCCACCAGGCTGCCACCGACCGAGGTCGCCTGAAAGCCGCGCCCCTGAAAGCCTCCGGGAGAAGCCAGGCCAATCCGCACCAGCACTTCCCAGCCAATGGCGTAGCCGCCGAGCAGATCGGCACCGCGCGCCCCCCCCGCCTCCGCCGCCGCCAGGGCCGCCGGGGCCAGCACCGCACTGCCATGCACGATGGCAGCGGTATGCGTGTCGTCATATTCCAGACTGTGGATCAGCCCGCCGTTGACCAGCGCGGCATCGGCTGGCGCGACCCCTTGCGCATGACCGAACACGCTCGCGGTGCCGCAAGGCGCCAGTTCGGCGGCGAACCGGCGATAGGGCGCGCCGACCTCGCCGGCCGAGGCTGCCAGACCGACGCCGATCGCATCCAGCAGATGCAGCCGCGCGGATGCCGCGACATCGGGCGGCAAGGATATGGCGCTCAGCGCGCGGGCCTGGCGGACCAATGCGCGGGCGAGGGTCACACCGCCTCTCCTGCGATCTCGCGCGCCGCCGCCAGCCCGGCCAGCCGGCCCAGCGCAATCGCCGACAGCAGGCCATTGCCGGAGGCATAGCCCAGCGCGCCCGCGCGGCCGCTGATGCCGCAAGCCGCGCCGCCGCCGGCAAATAAATTCGCCACGGGCGTGCCATCCGGGCGCAGCACGCGCGCATCGGCATCGACGCGGAGCCCGCCCTGTGTGTGAAACAGGCCGGGCACGGTGCGCGCGATGTAGAAGGGTGGCTGCAACGGCGCCAGGCCGAAATCGTGCCGCCCGAAGGCGTCTTGCACGAAACCGGCGGCGGCGGCGTTGTAGGTGTCGATCGTCTGGGTCAGTGCGCCAGCGTCCAGGGTGAAGGCGGCGGCGGCCTCGCCGGTGGTTGCCACCCGTTTCAGCCCGCTCATCTGCCAGAGTTCGCGGAATTCATCTTCCTGGCTGGCAATGTCGAAGATGCGCTGGTCGAACAGGGCGAAGGCACCGGCATCATGGTTCAACACGATGCGCGCATAGCCGGAATAGCCCAGGGCCTCGTTGCCAAAGCGTTGGCCATCGGCGCCGACCAGCACACCGCCTTTCTCGATCGTCGTCCAGGACAGCAGGCTGCCATGCGGATAGGCGACCGCGGCGTACCCCTGATAGGCGGCCATGTTGCCAAGTGCGGCGCCCAGCTGCTCGCCCCACAGGATCGCCTCACCGGTGGAGCCCAGGGCGCCGTAATAGGTGGCGCCGGCAATTTCCGGACAGAAGCGGCGCACCAATGCCGGGTTACCGGCAAAGCCGTTCACCGCGAGGATGGTCTTGCGCGCCGCGATGGTCTCGCGCCCCTGGCCGGTATCCACCACCGCGCCATGCACGCCGCCATCGGCGATCCGCAATTCCTGCACTGCGTTGCCGACCGCCAGCGGGATGCCGCGCTGCTCTACGGCCGCCAGCAAATCGTCCACCAGATCCTGGCCGCGCCGCGAGACCGGCGCATGCAGGCGCGGCACGGAATGCCCGATATGCCGATAGGCGGTGACTAGTTGCAGACGCGCGCCAAGCGTGTCGATCAGCCATTCGACGGTCTCGGCCGAGACTTGCGCCAGCCGGCGCACCAGCGCCGGATCGTCGGTCTCTCCGGCGATGGCCATCAGGTCGCGCACCATGCGTTCGGGGTCGTCCGCGATCCCCGCCGCGCGCTGGAAGCGGCTGCCGGCCGCGGGAACCGAACCGGTGGAGAGCGCGGAATTGCCGCCCGGCCGATCGAGCTTTTCCACGATGGCAACCGAGGCACCGGCATCGTGGGCGACAATTGCGGCGACCAGCCCGCAGGCGCCGGCACCGATCACCAGAATGTCGAGGTCGGCATCGCTCATGCCCGCGCTCCTGCTG